>ONQO01000034.1 GCA_900319995.1 uncultured Bacteroidales bacterium | reverse complement strand
AATTACCCAAAATTATCCAAAAAATCTTTATATTCGTCAACAATTAAAGACAATTATCAACAATTATTAATTACAAAGAGGGCGCGTCAATCGTTTTGACACACCCTCCATGAAACGAACTAAACGTTCGAGCGTAGCGAGACAAGAATTAAGAAGCCGGTGTCCCATGCCGGACAATATTTACCATTGGATAACGAAACCGGCATGGACATTGATACCCGCTTGCGGGAAATACCATACGTAGGTGCCATCTGTGCCGCCGTTGTTGACATATTTGGTGTCAAAGAGGTTGTTCAACTGACATCTGAGTGTAATGTCCGGAATATTCTTCGCATTGTGCAGTTTGTGGAAAGGAAGAGCATAGCTCATCATCAGATTGGTGACGGAATAGGTTTTCAACTTCGCATTGGGGTCTTCATTATTTCCCAAGAACTGGCTGCTGACCACGAGAGTCTGCAAGTCGGCATTAAACCCGGCATAATGAAAACTGAAGACGTTTCCGGCAGTCCAGTCCGGAGAGAAGGAGATAGTCCGCCATTGTGCGACATCTTTCCAACGGTTACGGCTCCAAGTCAGATTCCCTTTCCATGTCAGCCATTTTGTCCACTCAACTGCGAACTGCAACTCTGCGCCACAGCGATACGAGTCTTTCACATTGGTGGTGATGAGGTATCCGACGCTGCTGATATCACCCGTGGTGATGAGTTGGTTGTCATAGTCCATGAAATAGAGGTTCAGTCCTATCGTCCACGGCAGAGAATAACCGTTTTTCATCATGCCCGTAGAGGAATAACTGTAACCCAATTCGTAATCATATAATACTTCCGGAGTGGGGTCTGTCGGCTTCGTATTTGTAACAAAATTATTACGTGTCGGCTCTCGGTGAGCAAGCGCAAAAGTAGCGGACAGGCGGTGTCCTTTGTTCTCGTACGTCAGTCCTGCTTTAGGGTTGAAGAAATGCCAGGTATGGTGTTTGTTGATAGCTTCTTTCATATCCAAAGCACTGGTTTCTTCATTGTCCCCCCAAATCCGATAGAGCACAAGCCGGTACTGTAGATCTCCGTAGAGACTCAGTTTCTCTCTGCCGCGATGTAGTACCCGCCAGTTGGCTTTGGCATAGATATTTCCGTCCGTCTTCACGCCAAATCCCTCGTAATAGGGTATGAACGCGTTTCCGACACACGTGGTATCTATGTTACCGTATTGCAAACCACGGTACTGATTCAGCGCCAAACCCATCTGAACGTCCACTTTTTCATGAACGTATTTACTGGTCAGGATACCTCCGTAGAAGTGGTTTCTCAAGCCCTTTTGGGTAATATTGTCCGCCTGGTAAGTTGTCCAGTCCGCCATCAGCATTTCGTAATAACCGGTTCCATAAGTATAGTGCGCGGTAGCGGAGAGCGTCCAGTGGTGGTTGAATCGATGTCCCACATGCAGATGTACGTGATGCTGCTGATAGTTGTCGGTCTGGTTGTCATAATAGGCGGTATTGCCGTTTTTGTCCAAATATTCGCCAGCCGGATTGTATCGTCTGTTCGCGCCAGCCAACCCATATGCGGTGTTGTAATCCACACCATACCAAGCCATATACGTTTTCTCTTTTCCCCCGAAAGCAGTGAGTGTGACCGCAGTCTTCATGTTCTGCCATCCCACCTCTCCCTGATAACTGAGCAAGTCCGACCATGCGCGCTCGATGTATCCGTCGGAGTTTACTTTGGAGAATCGTCCGCCGATATGCCATGCCCCTTTTTTCTGTAACCTGTCTCCGAGAAAGACATCAGCTTTGACCATTTCACGGAAGGTGTTGTACATGCCACCGTTGAAGGACAACTCCGCCCGGACGGGTCCAGGATGACTGCTCTCCGGCACGGTGGCATCGAGGGTACGAAGGTTCACACTGGCACCGAAACTACTACCGCCATTAGCACTCGTTCCGACACCTCGTTGTACCTGCAAACTGCTCACACCGCTTGCCATATCGGTGAGGTTGACCCAAAAGACTCCCTGACTCTCTGCATCGTTGAGAGGCACCTCATTGATAGTCATGTTGATACGTGTCTGATCGGTACCTCGGATATGGAAATAGGTGTATCCAACTCCCAGTCCGTCATCACTTGTAACCACCAATGATGGACTGGAACTCAACAGATAGGGCAGGTTCTGCCCCGTGTTATCGCGGTTCAGCTCCGCATGCCGCATCTCCTGCTTGCTGTTGGTGGTCTGCATGACCGGCGCACTAACTACAATATCGGCTATCTGCCTGCCGATAATAGTCAGCGTGTCTTCGTCATAAGACGACAGTTGTTCACTCGTTTGCGCTTGCGCACAAACAACAAAAGACCCGATGGTCATAAAAATAACCCAATGGAAAATGGGAAAATGTGCTAATGTTTTCATTTCCTTTAACAGCATTATCTGTTCAAGTTCAACGGGTTTATGTTCTCAGCCTTCCTGGCTCCCCGAATGACTTTGAATATGTTTTCGACTGCAAAATTACTACAAATATTTCAAATATGCAAGAAAAAAGCGAAAAAAAGTGTTTTTTATACTACATTTTATTTGCGCATTCGGAATATTTGTAGTAACTTCGGTCCTCCCTACTAATAAGCAGGGTCCCACCGAAGTTAGTTCTTATCTCGCAAAAATTGCTCGAACGATAATTACGCACATTTGTGCGAATAACAAGGCTTTCCCGCTAAAAAATCAAATAAATTCGTTTTTTATCGTCAAATCCTTGTATATTCCAAATATTTGTAGTAATTTTGCAGGCGATTATTATTTTGAAGTGATGAAAAAGAAGTTCCTTAACGGCATAAACATCATGCTTGGTGCCATGAGCATAGGTTTGGCAGGCTGCCATGTAAGCAAACAGGCGGCGAGTGTCAGTGAGTCATCTATGGGCCCGAAGAAATACGGTCCTCCGTCGGATGTGGTGCGTCCGATGTACGGCGTGCCGGTAACGGAGCCGTTGTCTCAAGACACCGTGTCCACTCCTGCTCCATCGCCCCAACCCGTACCTGTTCCCGACGAGCCGGTGGTTTGCAAATACGGTGTACCGGGAGGAAATTGGTAATGAATCTGCGGTTGAAAATAGCATTATGGTTGGAGAGTCTTCGTCGTCGTAATCTGAAGTCTCTTCATCCGCTCCAGCAGTTATTCTGGGAGTCCACGCTTCGCTGCAATGTGCATTGTCTGCATTGCGGCAGTGACTGTCTGTCGTCGGTGGAAACGCCGGATATGCCTGCGGAGGATTTTCTAAAAGTGATAGACACGGAGGTTACTCCTCACGTGGATCCCCATCGTGTATTGGTTGTTATCTCCGGCGGCGAACCTCTGATGCGTACCGATCTTGCGGAAGTGGGAATGGCATTGAAAAAACGCGGTTATCCGTGGGGAATGGTGACGAACGGTTTGGCGCTGACAGAGAAACGTTTCCGTGAGTTGCGTGCAGCGGGTTTGCGTTCCATTACCGTGTCGCTTGACGGTTTGGAGGAGGATCATGTATGGCTTCGTCAGCATCCTAAGGCTTTTGAAGGAGCCTGCCGTGCCATCCGTCTGTTAGCGGCGGAACCCGGACTGACATGGGATGTAGTAACCTGTGTTAACCAGCGTACCATCGACCATTTGCCCGCAATACGTGATTTGTTGTGGAGCATGGGTGTACGCGATTGGCGTGTGTTCGGTATAGATCCGATGGGGCGTGCGGCGGAAAACCCGGAGTTGCTGCTGACGGACGAACAGTTCAGTGACTTAATGGAATTTATCGCTGCCGAGCGTGAAGCAGGACGACATGTGTCCTATTCGTGCGAGGGTTATCTTGGCGACTATGAAGGTCGTGTACGGGATTATTTGTACCAATGCGCGGCGGGTATCAGTGTGGCATCCATCCTTATCGACGGCAGTATATCCGCGTGCACAAGTATCCGCGGAAAATACTATCAGGGCAATATTTACCGAGACTCGTTCTGGCGTGTATGGGAAGAGGAGTTCAAACCCTACCGAGACCGCAGTTGGATGCGCCAACAGGAGCCCTGCAAAGACTGCAAAGCCTTCTCTTACTGTGAGGGCAACGGCATGCATCTGCGTCGCGAAGACGGTTCGCTTATGCTTTGCCATCTGCAGCGGATAGAGCACGGGAAAAAGCAAAAGAAGGCAGTTAAAAGATTATCCGGATGGCTACTATTGCTGTCTTTCCTCTTTCATTTTTCTTTCAGTCCGGCTCAGGAGATAACCGTGAATCGTTTGGGCGAGACAGTCAACAGCGTTGAGGGACAGGAATTCGTGCCGGTTATATCTGCAGACGGGAAGACGCTTCTTTTCTGCGGCAAACACCGCAATGATAGTGTAGGTGGTGAAGATATCTATATCTCCCGTCAAACTGCCGAAGGATGGAGTCCTGCGGAGCCGCTACGGGAATTATGCACGAAAGAGGGGAACGAGGCACCTCTGTCGCTTTCGGCAGACGGTATGAAGATGATTCTTTTCAAGAATGGCAAACTGTACATGTCGGTCAAAGGTGTAGAGGGATGGAAGGAACCGGAGTTGTTATCCGATGCAATCAATATATCCCCTTGGCAAGCGGACGCCATGATAACCAGTGACGGCAAAGCGCTGCTGTTCGCAGCCAAAAAGCAGACTTCGCACGAGTGGGGTCTTTCCGTCAATATATTCGTTTCCTTGTTAAACGAGAAGGGAGAATGGAGTGAACCTATCGATTTGGGTCCAAAGATCAATACGCCTCTGATGGACCGTTCTCCGGTGCTTCATCCGGATATGAAGACACTCTATTTCAGTTCTGAGGGCCATCATTCAAGCGGTGATTTGGATGTGTTTGTGTCCACTCGTCTGCGTGAGGATAGTTGGACTGAATGGTCAGAGCCAGTCAATTTAGGCAAATCTATCAACACGGAAGGGCGTGAATGCTGGTACAAGATTTCCACGGATGGAACGACCGCCTATTTTTCGAAGCAAGAAGGAGAAAACGCAGATATTTATTGCGCAGAACTGCCGGAAAACGTGCGTCCGAAGCGTGTAGCGACAGTCTCCGGCAAACTGACAGATCCGCATGGTAAGCCTGTGGAAGCAGTGATCAAATGGGAGAATCTGGAGACTCACGAAAACGTGGGACAGTCGCAGACGGATCCTGCCGACGGCTCGTTCTTTATTGTTCTGCCGGAAGGAAAGAACTATGGCTATTATATTGACGACGAGCGTTATTTCCCTATCTCCTCCAATATCGATTTGCGCGAGCGTAGCGAAACGGTGAGCGTGGAGCAGCATATCACCGTTGCCAGTCTGCAGCAGATGGAGGAAGAACATATACCTATGCCGCTTAACAATTTGTTTTTCAATACCAACGAGTCGGATCTCCAACCGGCGTCTCTCAACGAGTTAGAACGTGTGGCAGAGATTTTGAGCAATCATCCCTATTGTGTGGAGATAGGCGGTCACACGGACAACATTGGATCGGATGCCGCCAATCAGCGTCTGTCGGAGTCTCGTGCCAATGCTGTAAAAGACTATTTGGTCAGCCTCGGAATAGCCTCCAGCCGCTTGAACGTCCGTGGCTACGGAGAGAGCAAACCAGTGGCGGACAACAGTACGGAGGAAGGACGCCGTACAAACCGACGTGTGGAGATTAAATTTATAAAAGGTACTTCTCAGAAATGATGACAAAAATGAAACTGGTATTTGCATCAAACAATGCACATAAGTTGGCGGAAGTACGCGATATTATGCCGTCCGGCATTGAGGTACTCAGCCTTCGCGAAATAGGTTTCGACCATGAGATAGACGAGACGGGAACAACGCTTGAAGAGAACAGCCGTATAAAAGCTGAGGCTGTATATCAGTATGTAAATGCCCGGAAGGCAGATGTATCCGGTGTGTTTGCGGACGACACGGGTTTGGAGATAGACGCTTTGGGCGGCCGTCCCGGTGTCTATACAGCTCGCTGGTACCGTATAGGGGAAGACAGTATTCCGCAGCCAGCCGGTGAAGGTGAGGTTTTTGCCGCCAACAGAGCCAAAGCTTTGCGGGAATTGGAAGGGAAAGAGAACAGAGGGGCGCAGTTCAGGACGGTTATCACGCTTATCAAGTTCTCAGAGACCAATGACCGGCCTTCATTGGTTCAAGTGGAAGGAATTGTGCGCGGACGAATCGCTACGGAAGAGTATGGCGAAGGAGGATTCGGATATGACCCAATCTTTGTTCCCGAAGGATACGACAAGACTTTCGGCGAACTGCCTGCAGAGATAAAAAATACCATTAGTCACCGTGCAAAAGCATTGGAAAACTTAGTAAAAGTATTGGAAAAATGAAGAGCGGAACTCTATATATCAAATGGATAGGAAGGATGATTTTTATATCTTTTCTTTTTCATTTTTCAGTTTGTCCGGCGCAGAAGTGGAAGACACATTTTGCGTATAACAATGTCACCCAGATAGCTATGGCTCCGGACAAGGTGTATGCCCTTTCAGACGGGAGTCTCTACAGCGTGGACAAGCAGACAGAGCAGATACGCGTTTATAACAGCCAATCCGGACTGCACAGTACCGGTATTTCCTGTATCCATTATGATGCTACCGGCAAACAACTCATCATTGCTTATTTTACCGGAAAGATAGATATTCTTTCTTCGTACGGCGTAAAGTATATCAGCGAGTTGTACGACAAAGACATGACTCAGCGCAAGACGATATACAACGTAACCATCAAGGGAAGAACCGCTTACCTGTCCACTCATTACGGCGTGCAGACCATGGATTTGCGTGAGAATAAATTGGTGGACAGTTACTGGCTACGTCCCGGAGGTCAGGAGACGCCTGTGAAAGATGTTCTGTTAGCCAACGACAGCATATATGCTTTTACGGATGACAGTCTTTTCTGCGCTTCCATGAAGTCGAATCTGGTGGATTATACAGTATGGAAGCGCGAGATCCGCAGCGGTCGTATCGCTCCTGATCCGGAGAAAGGATCTCATTATCAAGATGCTACAGATCATTGGTACGCAGCATATGCGGAAGGAATAGTACGTTTCACTCCTACCTCACGGTTAACCTACAAGCCGCAAGGTCCCATCAATAATACGCCGTATTATGTGTCTGCGGTAGGGCAGCAGGTATTCATGTTATCCGGCGGGCGCTGGACAGAGCAGGACAACAAGGCCGGCCATATCATGCGTTATCGCAATCAGGTATGGCATACCATATCAGCAGAATCTATTTACAACACAACCAAGCAACCGATACTGGACATGATGAATGTAGCTGTGGACCCTAAAGATGATAATCATTTTTTTGCGACCAGTTACGGAACCGGTTTGTATGAGTTTCGCGGCGATTCATGTGTTCGTCATACGCTTGCCAACGGCGTAATAGGTTCTGCCGCCCCTTCTTATCCCGATCGATATACGCGTCTTTTAGGAGCGCATTTCGATAAGAAAAACCGACTATGGTTCTTAAATGCCGGCGCAGTGGATTATCCTATTATTGTAAAAGAAGGAGACACGTTTTATGGTGTACCTCTGACGGCAGATGAACAACCGGTGACCATTGAGATACCCTGCGACTTGCTGATAGACCGCCGTAAAGAAAACTACAAGTGGATAGGAATAGCGTACAAAGGAACGGGTCTGGTACTGCTGGATGACCACGGGACGCCCTCCAACCCGTCCGATGACCGTTCCTGTTACCGCAGTTCGTGGGTTAATCAGCACGGTCACACATTCAAACCGGAGAATTTACATGCTATAGTTCAAGACAGGAAAGGGCGTATATGGATGGCGACAGAGAAAGGAGCCGCCTATATTGATGCGGAAACCGATTTCTTCGCTTCCGATGCGGTAGTACAGCCCGATGTAACAGACAACAATGGAGAAAATCCCATTACCTCTTTAGTCGCTCGTGCTATATGCCAGACGCCCGACGGACATATATGGATAGGTACGCATACTCTTGGCGTTTATGTGCTCAACGAAGAGGCGACAGAGATCATAGCGCATTACACGACAGACAATTCTTCTATGCCTGCCAACGGCATATTGTCGCTGACATGCAGCGACGAAGGGCATATTTTCATTGGCACATCGGAAGGACTTGTGGAATACGACCCGAATGGACCGGATGAAGGATTGAACGGTCAGGAACAGGAGGAAATGACTTGGGACGAAGGCAGTATGCAGCGATGGAAACTGCATCTCTCCTATTCTAATCCGCAGCAAGTGGAGGCTACTCCGAAGTATGTTTTTGCGGCTGCCAACGGTTCTTTGTTCAGTGTGGACAGATCAGATGAGACTATTGTGCGATGGAATAAAGCCACCGGTTTGAACGGCAATACAGTTTCTCATATCACTTATGATGCTGATGCCGGAAAACTCATTATTGCATATGAGAATGGTCAAATAGATTTGCTGGACGATGACGGGGTAGTAACTCAGATGCCGGATATATCCATGAAAGCAGGATCGATAGCGGTAGCTATCAATGGAATCTGTGTAGGCAAATCCAAGACGTATCTCGCTATGCCGTTCGGTATAATCGCTATTTCGACACGCAAAGGGGAAGTGAGTGACACCTATTACATCGGTACAGAAGCAGCAGCGGTGGAAGTGCAGCAAATAGTGGAAGAGGGTGATTCTCTTTATGCGTTCTCCTATGACCGTTTGTATAAAGCCTCGCTCAAGGATAATCTGGTTGATTATTCATTCTGGAAGTCAGAACCGCTGCCGTTTGAGAAAGTGCATCAAGCTGCGGTGTATAACCATCACATCTACGCGTTGCAGAATGATTCGCTTTTGCGGCGGGAGAGTAACGGCTGGCAGTTAGTAGTGCCTAATAAGTTGGAATGGATACACATGAGCGGGAACCAATTATTAGCTTTTGAGCGTAATAATGGCTTACTCCGTCTGACGGATGACGACCAACTGACCGGCTTGAGCAACGCGTTTGTTGCCACCGATGCTTTGTATTCGAATGGCGAATATTGGCTTTCGGAAGAAGGTCAGGGACTGGTGCGTCTGAATAGTAGCGGAAGCGATGTCTTCCGCCCGGAAGGACCGCAGAACAACTTCGGCTATAAGCTACAAGTGGCACACAACCGGTTATACGTTGCGCCTGGAGGCAGATGGGCGGAGCAGTTAGGACGACAAAGCAGTCTGAGTATCTATGACGGACAACAATGGATAGGTATTCCGTGGCCGGACACATGGTATTATACGAATCATGATATACGCGATGCGGTACAGTATGCGGTGGATGCCAGCGATCCCGGACATTTCTTCGTAGCTACCTTCGGTACCGGTGTCTTTGAGTTTAAGGACTACAAAGCAACACAACATTACGATCGCTCCAATAGTACGCTACGCGCAGCCAAAACGGGTGGTGATGATTACTATTACACGCGAACAGACGGAGCAATGATGGATGCGGAAGGCAATTTATGGGTACTAAATGCCACTGAAGAAGGCAAACCCATCCATGTACGTACTCCTCAAGGACAATGGTATGGTTTGAGGTTAACAAATAATCTTCAACTTGAAACTCCGGCTGGCATATGGGTGGATCGGCGTAACAGCCAGTATAAATGGATGATGGGCCAACGCGGTGAAGCGTGTCTTGTGCTTTTGGATGACGGAGGCACCCCGACAATCAGTAGCGACGACAGAAGTATCGCGCGTAGCGCATTTGTGGATCAGAATGGTAATAATCTAAGCCCGGTTATCCTCCGGTGTTTCGCGCAGGACCATACCAACCGTATATGGATAGGTGCGGATAAAGGGCTTATCACTATTCCTGCCAACGTGGACTTCTTTACCTCCAATTCCTGCCGCCGGATTATTATACCGCGCAATGATGGAACGGGCTTGGGAGACTATCTTCTGGGAGACGAACAGGTCAATTGTATGGCGGTGGATGGTGGAAACCGTATGTGGATAGGTACTGCCAATTCGGGACTATACCTCATTGAAGATGATACCATTACGGTGGCGCATTTCACGGAGAACAACTCTTTGTTACCGTCGAATAGCATACAGTCTATAGCCATTATACCAGCTACCGGTGAAGTGTTTGTAGGAACGGACAGAGGAATTGCTTCGTATCGCAGTGATGCGTCCGAGCCGCAGAGCGATATGAGCGAGGCCTATGCATATCCTAATCCCGTGAGACCCGATTACAACGGCGTGATAAGCATTACCGGTCTAATGGACAATTCGGTAGTGAACATCATTGACTCCGGTGGCAACCTCGTCTGCAAGACACGTAGTCATGGAGGAACAGCCGTTTGGGACGGTCGCTTGCCCGACGGAAGGCGTGCAACTGCAGGTGTTTATACTGCGTTATGCAACGCCATAAAAGGACACGCGGCTGTCAAGATTCTTGTGATACGGTAAGTAGCTCTTTAGGAAAAGACAAGGTGGTCGGTGGTCAGCCTTTAATCAGTTTTAAGAACTCACCTCTTGTTTCCTGACGGTTAAATGCGCCGGTGAAGTCAGAAGTAACGGTCATCGCGTGCTGTTTTTGTACGCCACGCATTTGCATGCACAGGTGTTCGGCTTCAATAACCACCATCACGCCTAAAGGATTGAGCGTGTTCTGGATGCAGTCTTTGATTTGCGTTGTGAGACGTTCCTGTACTTGCAGACGCCGCGAATAGACGTCCACTACGCGTGCAATTTTGCTCAGACCCGTTATTCTTCCGTTCGGGATATACGCTACGTGTACCTTGCCGAAGAAAGGCAGCATATGATGCTCGCAAAGCGAATAGAAATCAATATCTTTGACCACTACCATTTGGCGGTAGTCCTCCTCAAAAAGCGCAGACCGGAGAATAGCCTCTGCGTCTTCCTTGTATCCTTTGCAAAGGAACTGAAGCGCCTCTCCTACGCGATGCGGCGTCTTCAACAGACCTTCGCGTTTGGGGTCCTCGCCTATTTGCGTCAGAGTCGTCTCTACCGCTTTTGCTATGGCCGCAGAAACCTCCGGATTAGAATGAAAATCTTGTAGGTTCATTATTCCATTACTAATATTTTATCCCGCACAATATAGGTTTCACCCATCATGGCCGGGTACTGTTGAACGAAGATCTTCTTGTACTCTTTCGCCTCGTCGTACGTACGGAAATCTCCTAAACGCACTTTCCAGAAGGGCGATTCATACTTGACATATATCGTTTGGCTCACTTTGTCTGTCAGCTGTGCTTCCAGTTCCAGAGCTTCCCCTTTGGCTGTCTGCTGTTTATTGGACGAATAGACCTGTACACGGTAGCCGTCCACTTCCACTAATTCTTTCTTGCCGTGTATAGCCTCGTCCAGCAGGACACCTACGGTGGAGTCCTGAACGATTTGTATGCCCGGTTGCCAGTTCAAAACGGATAACAATATAACTGCTAAAAACTTCATAACTGTTCTTTTTCTTTATACTTGGCAATAATCATGCCATTAATAGTGGAACGATGATCCACCGACGAACTCGCGCAAGAACGATGTAGGAGGTATCTCGCGTTCGGGAACCGGCACGAAATATTGCAGGAACTTCAGTAACCTGTGCGCTTCTGTGTATTCCTCACAGAATTTAGGCACTTCGGACAGAATAGGTTCCGCATGGCGTTTGAGGACTGCAAACTCAAAGATAAGGGCGGAGTTGAACATTACATCCGCTTCCTCCTGGAACGGATATACCCATTTTTGTTCTCCACGAATGACGCTTGGGCAGCGTGCTATCGTCTCTTGGGCGGAGAATCCGCGGTATTTGTAATCGCGTACTATACGACGCAGCAGACGGATATCTGTTGTAGGAATCCAGTTGTGGTTGTCGATGTTGATGGTGGTGAGAGCAGAAACGAATATCTTGAATGTCAAGCTTTTGTCCACGTCCGGAAGGATACACGGATTCAGCGCATGAAGGCCCTCTATAACCAATACGGAGTCTTTCTGTAACTTTAGTTTGCGGCCTTTGAAGACGCGCTCGCCGATGGTAAAATCGTAGGTTGGAAGATCTACTTCTTTGCCATCTAACAGGTCGTGCATTTGCTGGCGGAAGAATGGCAGGTCAACAGCATTGACCGTCTCAAAATCGTATTCCCCGTTAGCGTCTTTCGGCGTATCTACACGGTTCACAAAATAATCGTCCATGGAAAGTACTTCCGGTTTTATCCCATCCACCAACAACTGAATCTGCAGACGTTTTGAAAACGTTGTTTTACCGGAGGAGGAAGGTCCGCTAATGAATACTATTTTCGGACGTTTGTCCGCTATGGCATCCGCTATCTGTGCTATTTTCTTTTCATGCAGCGCCTCTGCCAGTTTGATCAGTTCGAAGGATTTCTTATCTTTGCAGGCGATGTTGAAATCGCTCACGTTGTTGATATGCAGCAGTTTATTCCAGCGGTTATACTCCTGGAAGATGGAGAACATCTTTTCCTGCTGGATCTTGTCTTCCAGTACAGTAGGATTCTGTCGGTTAGGTATCCGCACTAATAAACCATCTTTGAAAGGAATAATATCAAACAACGTAATATAGCCCGAACTGGGTAGCAGTACATTCGAATAATAATCAATGAAATCGCCCATGCGGAAATAGCGGCAGTATGGATTTCCAAGGGTCTCGAAGATGGATGTTTCGTTGTTATACCGCTCGGCGAACATCTTGATTACCGTTTTCGTCTGTTTCTCCTCTTCGAAGATAGGTCTGTCCTCTTGAATGATTTGCAGCATCCGCTCTTTGATTTTCTCTATCATTTCAGGAGTAGCAGAAGGCGGTTCTATCGTGTTATCCGGCTCTGTATTCTTGTCCATATGCCACTGGAGTGTACAATAATAGCCTTTGCTGATAGGATGCTCCACACGTAAATCCATTTCCGGATACAGTTCGTTAACCGCGCTTGCCAATACCATATTCAACGTGCGCACATACACGCGCATACCGGAAGGTGAACTCGCATCCAGAAACTCTATGTCTTTGGGCTTGTAGAGTCGGAAATCCAGATTCTCCACTTTGTAATTGACATGTGCCGCGATAATCGGGTAGGGAAGACGGAAATCGATCAGATCTTTCAGTTCGATAAGCGAAATTCCCCGCGGCACTTCATGATACGTGTGCGTGTTCTTGCAATAAATGGTAATGCTTGCATCCATAATTATCAATTATCAAAATTTGAATTGTCTGTACCTTCCAATCGTACTCAAATACCTCAACGAGGTTTGTACGACCTTTTAACGAGGTTTTAACGACCTTTTAACGAGGTTTTAATAACGTCGTTTATCTGCAAAGCTTGCCGTAGCAGTTTCTCCATATCACCGAGGCGTACTTGGTTGGCGGCATCCGAAATAGCCGTATCCGGATCCGGGTGTGTCTCAATGAACAAACCATCAATCCCTACAGCCACCGCTGCCCGCATGAGGCAAGGCACCATTTCGCGGTTGCCTCCGGTTATTCCTGTTTGTGACGAAGGCTGCTGTACGGAGTGTGTGGCATCAAAAATGACCGGACATCCGAAGCGGCGCATTTCCGCCAATGAAGTCATATCTACCACCAATCGTCCGTAACCGAACGAACTGCCTCGTTCCGTAAGCCATATACGCCCTTCTTTTGCGGCGTCGGGAGAAACCTGTTCTATTTTATGGATAGCGCCATCCATGTCCCAGGGCGCCATAAACTGACCTTTCTTGACGTTGATGATGCGGTGGGTTGCCGCTGCGGCTTGTAGTAAGTCTGTTTGTCTGCTCAAAAAAGCGGGAATCTGCAGTACGTCCGCTACTTCTGATACCGGTTTACACTGGTAACTCTCATGTACGTCAGTCACTATCGGAAGTCCGAATTGCTCCTTCACTTCCTGCAAGATTTGCAGACCTTCTTCCATGCCTACACCTCGTGCGGACACACTTGTGCGGTTCGCCTTGTCGAACGACGATTTGAAATAGAGCGTTATACCCAAGTCATAGCACAAACGGTTGAGCGTCTCTGCTGTCTCAAGAACGCAATCTCTATTCTCAATGGCACAAGGTCCGGCAATCAAAAACATGACACCACTTACTTTATGGTCGTATATTTGTAATTTATGCCTCGGTAGCGCTACCTGCTTTTTCTTCATCGGCAGCCTTGGTGTTACGCTGAGCGAGCGGAGAATCGTCAACCGAACGATACGCTCTTGCCCATTGAACTTTCAGCTTGCCTTCTCCGCCCTTCTCGGAATTTGGCAACCAACTCTGGGCGATAAAGAACATAGGCTCTTTCGGAAGACGATTAGGCAAACGAAGTAACTCCATATCGTTCACATACCATATCAATTCGTTCTTTGTCCAACGCAATGAATAAACATGATACATGGAACGCAGCATACCGGTAAGATCGACCATCTTCGTCTTGTTTCCGTCCACCAAGCCCATCTGATGTACTTTACCGTTATAGTGATAAAGTGCAATCATCGGACTATTCAGTTTGCCTGTGGTCAGACCGAAGAAATGGTGTCCGCTACCTTGCGAACGCACTTTGGCGGAGAACATACCGGATTCTTGAGAGAATGCCGCTTTACTGTTCATAACGTCCGAAGTGTAGTTAAAGACGTGCTCTACAAATCCTTTCTTCTCATCCCACGCCAACGCTTTGTGGCTCTCTGCCCGTGTCTCGATGTCCATACGTCCTTCTACGAAGAAACTGTTTTTGCCGCCAACATATGCTTGCTGCTCGTTTGTGCGTGAGTGTCCGTCTTTCATTGCGGGATTGGCATAACCGAAGCCGGGTTTCCAGTTGGCGCCGGATTCCATATGGTCCTCAAACGACGGACGGAATAGTTCTGCCCAGTCTATTCTTTCCTCACGTTGCTTGAAGAAGAACTTGATATCATCTGAATTGGCAAGAGCCAGATAGCGCTGTTCGGTTTTGTATTCCTCCGAGTGAAGCCAACGTTTGGAATCTGCCCACAGCGCATGGCGTTTCTGGAAATCCTCGGTATTGATTTCTTTCTCCAACGCTTCCATCTGGCGCAATTCCTGCGAGTTCTGAACCTGTAGATAGTTCTTGAAGTAAGAAGAGTCGTTCAGCCAGCGGTACTTCATCATAACACCGGATTTGAGGCACTCTCTCAGGTTCTTCACTTTCTGGAACTCATCTGTATCACGGAAGGCGAGAAAAGCCTGAAACTCGTCATCTTTGAGTGCTTCTTGGTAACGGCGAATACTACGGGAAGAAGCCAGACGTTTGTATGACAGCATTTTTCGCCCCTCGTCAGTGTCCTGATACTTGCGATTGATAAGGGTTTTCTTACGCTCCTGAAAATCGATGCTCTCGATTACTTTTTTGAGCGCATAGTATTCTGCCAACTCTGGCGATTTCTCAATCTCGCGCCAACGTTTGACGCGTGCTTGTAATTCACTAACGGTTCTCTCGTAGGCATCCGTAGAGAGCATTTTGCCGGTTAGTCTGGCGGTGAATAGATTCATAATGTATAAAATTTACAATTTACAATTTACAATTTAAGATTGCGTCGAACAGTTCATTGAGCGAATCGACAAAAACGGGTTTGTAACTCTGTTGCCCCGGAATGAAGTTCAGTTCCTCCATTAGTGCTATTTGTTGTTTGAGAGGTTCATAGAACCCTTTGTAGTTCAGCACGAATGTAGGTTTGTGGTGTTCGCCGATGATTGCGCTACTTGTGGCATCCATCATTTCGTCCAAGGTGCCATAACTGCCCGGAAGACAAACAATGATGTCTGATTCGTCCCTCATGCGTTGTTTCCGTTCGGCAATGTTTGTCACTTCTATCAGGTAATCACAATTGTTTGCTTTGCGTCCGCAAGCGATGATGCGCGGAGGAATAACTCCCACCACATGTGCTCCGGCAGTTTTGGCGGCATTGCTCACGCGTGACATCAATCCACCCGTGGCGCCACCATAAACGAGCGTATGGCCATGTTCACCTATCCACTTGCCCACCACATCACCGAGAGACAGATATTCCTCAGGTATGGCATCCTTTGCGCTACAATAAACTGCAATTCTCATTAAGCGTCGATGTTTGCGTAAGTAGCGTTCTCTTCAATAAACTCGCGTCGTGGTGCTACATCATCGCCCATTAGCATCGCAATGATGCGATCCGCTTCGGCGGCATTCTCGATGGTCACCTGTTTCAACATACGGCGAGCGGGATCCATTGTGGTCTCCCAGAGCTGCTCGTCGCTCATCTCACCCAGACCTTTGTAACGCTGCGTCTTAATCGCTTTCTCATCACCAGCACCATATTTCTGGATGAAGTCAAAACGCTGTTGGTCGTTCCAGCAATACTCGCTGTAGTTACCTTTCGAGCACTTGTAGAGAGGTGCACAAGCGATATAGAGGTGACCTTGCTCAATCACTTCTTTCATATGACGGAAGAAGAGGGTCATAATCAGCGTAGCAATATGGGCACCATCGACATCGGCATCCGCCATGATAATCACTTTGTGGTAACGAATCTTCGAGAGGTTCAACGCTTTCGGGTCCTCTTCTGTTCCGAAGGTAATACCAAGAGCCGTGAAGATATTGCGAACCTCTTCGGATTCGAATACTTTGTGCTCCATCGCTTTCTCGACGTTGAGGATCTTACCGCGGAGCGGCAGGATAGCCTGGTGTACACGGTCACGTCCGGTTTTAGCCGTTCCGCCTGCGGAGTCTCCCTCGACGAGGAAGAGTTCGCACTCGGCAGCATCCTTCGATACGCAGTCAGCCAGTTTACCGGGCAGACCACCACCGGAGAGCGGCGATTTACGAAGTACTGATTGACGTGCGTTACGGGCTGCAATACGAGCCTGCGCAGCCAAGATCACTTTCTCCACAATCTTCTTGGCGTCATCCGGATGTTCCTCCAGATAGTTCTGCAAAGCCTCAGCTACTGCCGCCGAAACCATTCCGGCTACCTCGGAGTTACCAAGTTTGGTCTTGGTCTGACCTTCAAACTGCGGCTCAGCAACCTTGACAGAGATTACCGCCGTCAGGCCTTCACGGAAATCGTTCGGGTCGATGGTTGAGTTACCGTCTTTATCTTTCAGTTTTGCTTTTTCCAGCATCTTGCTGTCCTCGGCGTATTTCTTCATCACACGGGTCAGCGCAGCACGGAAACCGGCTACGTGGGTACCACCTTCGATGGTGTTAATGTTATTGACATAGGAGTGTACGTTCTCGTTAAAGTCGGTATTGTAGATCATGGCAACCTCCACCGGTGTGCCGTATTTCTCTGTATTGAGGTGTATTACCTCGCTGATGAGCGGCGTACGGGTGCCATCGATGTAACGCACGAATTCAGAAAGACCCTTCTCCGAATAGAACACCTCTTTCTTGCACTCCGTCACTTTGGTGCCATCTTCGAGTTCGCGTTCTACCATGACGCGCTTGTCTTTGAGCACAATCTTGATACCGGCATTGAGGAACGCCAACTCACGCATACGGTTAGCGAGGATTTCCCAATGATATACTGTTTCTGTGAAGATGGTGTCATCCGGCCAGAACTGCACAAACGTACCTGTTTTGCGTTGCTCCCAATTACCGATGGCTTCTGCCTCGGTGATAGTATGCACGGGCGCTAACGGTTTGCCTTTCGCATAATCCTGGCAATGGATCTGTCCGTCACGATAAACCTCCACGTGCATTTTTGTCGAGAGGGCGTTCACGCAACTCACACCCACACCGTGCAGACCACCGGAGACCTTATAGGAATCTTTATTGAACTTACCACCGGCATGGAGAACGGTCATAACCACTTCCAGCGCAGACTTATGCTCCTTCGGGTGCATGTCCACGGGAATACCACGTCCATTATCCTGTACGGTGATTGAATTATCCTCATTGATATGAACCGCAATCTCATCGCAGAATCCCGCGAGAGCCTCATCAATAGAGTTATCAACTACCTCATAAACCAAGTGATGCAGACCCTTCTGCGAGATATCTCCGATATACATCGCAGGTCTCTTACGCACCGCCTCTAATCCCTCGAGCACTTGAATACTCGAGCCATCATACTTTTCGTTTTGTTCTTTGCCTTCCGGCACGATTATTTCTTCCATTATTTTGTGTAATTTATTTTCCTGTTTATTTATATGTGCACGCGCGTGTCTCACTCGCGCATAAAATCGGCTGCAAAGATACAAAAAAAAATTGACATACACAATAGTGTATGCCATTTTTCTTCATTTTTCGTTTAAAAATCAACCTTTTCTCCTATTCTTGCGTCCAAAAGGCGGATGTTATGTTGATCAGCAATCTTTCGTGCATTCAGTTCCGGTTCCTGCCACGGGTGCATGGCTAATGCGAATTTATGATGGTGGACCGTAAAGACCTGTTTCGCCTGCAAATCCACCATCGCTTTCTCCAAATCTTCCGGCGTGGTGTGGATATATTTCCAATTGTCATTATACTGGCCGTTTTCAAGGAAAGCCAGGTCGATAGAACCGAAGCGTTCGCGGATCTGCGCAAAGCGTTTGTCATAGCCACCATCGCCTCCTATATAGACCTTTCTGCCGGCGTATTCGATGTCTGGACGGCAAGCAGGTAATTGAGAATTGAGAATTGAGAGTTGAGAATTGAGAATGGTCGTACCAATCGAGTTCGATGATCTGCTCGTCCGTGTAGCCCCAGTAACGCAGATAATCGGCGATGCCGAGAGGACAAACGACCTTTTGGACTTTCGTACGGATGTCCCGCAAAGTGGCATAATCCATGTGGTCCCAATGTTCGTGTGTGACGATCAGCACATCAATCTCGGGCAGGTCTTCCGGCCGATAAATATCCGTTCCGGGAAAGGCCTTCATCATCAGCGAAGAAGGGAACTCCGGTTTCAGAACAGGATCCACTAAGAACCTCATTCCTCCGAGGCAGAACAAGTAGGACGAGTGGCCAAACCAAACCACCCAATCTTCATCCGTCGGAAGTGCTTTCAGATCTGTTTTAACGGTCTCTATCGGTTCAATCGGTATACGCACACTATCTCTATCCGTCAAGAAGCGCCACAACATTCTAAATGCCCCGCCTTTATTCTTTTTGCCCGTAAACTGCGGCGTCGGTTCCTGGTTCTGAAACATCCCATTGTAGTAGTTAGGCGAGTTATGTATTTTTTCTGTCGAAACATGCCTGAACACCCCGAATGCAGGATGTGTCAACACTCCCGCAACAACGGTTGTCATCCCCACGATAACAATCAAGAATACCCACATTATTTTCCTTCCTTTCTTCATTATAGAAATGCTATAAATTAATCAAAGTCAATCTGTTATGCGTTTTTGCCGGATGAGTGCTTGTATGAACGTGTCGAGTTTGGAATACTGCTTTCGGAGGAGTTTGGAAGAGCCAGGTCGAAGTTTTTTCTCGAGAGGCGCTTCCGGGTCAGGTCTTTTGAATTGCGCGTAGAACCTCTTGCGGTAGTTTTCCAACTGAAGGCGTAGTTCGGCAATATGTGTTCGCTCTTCCGGGGTCATAGTAGCGAGTTCTTCCGGCGTATAACGCTCAGAGCGGATGATTTCTGTTGTCAGCCGGCTGATTTCTCCGAAGGAGCGCATATTATCGAGTTCTGCTCCTTCGGCAGGAGTACGTTTGAAGTCTCTTGGGCAAGCGATTTTGTAAGCCTCCTGCACGCCGACTTTGAGAACCGCTCCGTTGGGAGCTCTGTACTTCTTCTGGCGCATAACAATACCGCTGTTTTTCTCTAATTCTCCGTGCAATTCAGCCACGGGAGCATATAAATGAGCTTGTGACATATTGTTGTATTTTATGTAGTTAAAATTAAGATTTTTGTCTATCCAATTTGTCGCGAAGCAGCCTAAGCCTGACATATAAGGAATGACGCGCTAATTACACGCTAATAACGCGGTAATAACGCGGTAATCACGCGCTTTTTTGTGTTTTAAGTCCTTATAAAACCTCGATTGATGATCGAGGTAATGGAGTGGTTATCAGGCAAATCCAAACTAATTGCTCCAAAAGTGAACAAGAACACTTTCAAAATCCGGTGCAAAGGTACAACTTTTTTACGAAATATGCAAATTTTGATGGGATTTTTTACATAATCGAGAGTGAATATTAATAAGGGAAAGCTATCTGTAATGGTCGTAAAAATTTATTTTTCGCGCACGGAGGGCGCGAACACAGGACACCGTGGGATGATGTGAGAAAGACGATGGCGAGAAGGATGAAAGGGGAAGGGAGGATGAGAAGGACGAAGGATGAGGGACGAGGACGATGGGAGATAGCCGGATGACATCCAGCACAATGGACGACGTTTTTTATTGGGTAAAACTATTCACAAAGGTTCTAAAAATTTATTTTTATTCGTTTAGTCAACAGTTAAAGACCATTTTTTTTTGTTCACAAAGGAACAAAGGGAACAAAATTGCTACTTATTGTTCACGAATTGAACGAATTAAACGAATTTTTTTTCTTGGTCCAAAAAGAGTTAAAACGTTACAAAAAACGGCGAATTGAACGAATTAAACGAATTTTTTTCTTTATGTCAAAAAAGAATTAAAAGGTTCAAAAAATTATTTTTTTCTTATAGTCAACAATTAAAGACAATTGAAGACAATTTTTTAAGAATTGTATGGAAGTTAGTAGTAAATAAATAGTAAAATGAGTAGTAAAATGAGTGGTAAAATGAGTGGTAAAATGAGAGTGTGCCAACTTAGTTTTGACACACCCTCAGGTTGTTTTTCATTGAAATCTTTCAGTTCCGACTCCTTAATTACCCGCGTGTAGTGTGTGCGCACACATATAAAAGGGTACGTTCAAGGGATGTGTTTTTTAGCGGAGGCGGAGCGTGGTTCTGGCGATGGCGGAGGCGATCCAGGCAAGGAGAATGGCGCCGGCAGGAATCCATGCCCATAGGTTTACGGGATCGAAGAATAACGCCCAAGGGTTCTCTAACCATCCCATCCAGATAAAAATAGCTGACCATATAGCTACAAAAGCATAGCCGATAAAGATAGCGACCATTCCTCGCAGTTCAAAGAGATGGTGGTAGTACAGCCAAATGATGACCGGCAAGGTGAGAAAGATGACAGAGGGAATCCAATATGAGGCGATGCCGAGCAAAACGGCTACAAGGAAACATTCCTCTACCGAATCGGTATGGCGTCGAATACGGCTGATAATAAAGATACAAAGAAGTACTATTGCTGCCACAATATAGCCTTTGCAATAGTTGAATGTGGAAAAAGGAAGGTGGAAGTCAAGCCCCGAGAGGACATGATTATTAGCTACGTCGGATTCCGAAAGTTGTCCGCTAACCGCAGAAATGAGAAGAGGCACCAAACTGCCACCTATTGCCAGCAGCCAAAAGACTACCGGCAATAGATGGTATAGAAGTGTTTGCGTGCTACGTTTCACAGAAAACAGGAATCAGTAATCAGAATTCAGAATTCAGGAATCAGTCAATAAATCCTTTCCTTCTCAGCAGGTTTTGGGGATCTGCCTCTTTTCCTCGGAACTCAAGGTAAAGTTCTTGCGCATCGCGTGTACCTCCTTGCTCCAATAGATGGCGGAAACGTTTTGCGGTAGCTTTGTCAAAGAGGTTTCCTGTTTCTTTGAATGCTGCGAACGCGTCTGCGTCGAGAACAGCAGCCCAGGTGTAACTGTAATAGCCAGCTTCGTAACCGGTTGTGAAGATGTGGTTGTAGAACGTCGGGCGGTAACGGACGATGATCTCGTCAATCATGCCCATCTTTTCGAGGCTGGCTTTCTCAAAGGCATTCACGTCAAGACCTTCGGCTGTCGTCAGTTCATGGAAATCCATGTCGAGGATAGAAGCCGAGAGGAGTTCTGTGGTCACAAATCCCTGGTTGAACTTGCCGGCATTGTTGATTTTCTCAATCAGTTCATCGGGAATGATTTCTCCAGTCTGATAGTGGAAGGCGTACGTTTTGAGCACTTCGGGTTCGTAGCAGTAGTTCTCCATGAACTGGCTGGGCAATTCAACGAAGTCGCGGGGCGTGTTCGTGCCGCTGAGTTTTCTGTAATGCGCTTTTGAGAGGAGTCCGTGTAGCGCGTGTCCAAACTCATGGAAGAGCGTTTCTACATCGTCCATAGAGAGGAGCGATGGATTGCCCGCTGTGGGTTTATTGAAGTTACCGACATTGATGATAACCGGTCTGTGATCCACTCCGTTTTCGTCAATATACTGCGTGCAGATATTGTTCATCCACGCTCCCGGTCTTTTACCTGCGCGCGGGAAATAATCGGTATAAAGGAATCCGACGAGTCTTCCGTTCTCTTCCGTTACTTTGAACACTTCCACTTCGGGGTTATAGACAGGCATGTCGTAAACCTGCTCGAACTGTAATCCGTACAGTTTGTTAGCCACACCGAAAGCCCCTTTGCGAACGTTGTTGAGTTCGAAATACGGCTTGATCTCTTCCTCATCGAGAGCGTATTTGGCTTTACGCAGTTTCTCGGCGTAATACCACCAATCCCAAGGCTGGAGAGATTTGTCATTTGACATTTGACATTTGCCATTTTGCAGGTCCTCGTCCAGAAGTTTTTGGAGTTCGGCAGCTTCGCGTTTTGCGGCTTCAAGAGAGGGTGCCCAGACAGATTGCAGGAAAGCGTCCACCGTTTGATGGTTCTTCGCCATGCAGTCCGCAAGGATATAGTCTGCAGGGTTGTCATAACCGAACAAGTTGGCTTTCTCGATACGAAGTTCCATTTCGCGGATGATGACCGCTTTGTTGTCAAACTCGTTGTTGTGGTTGGCTCTTGTGGTATAGTCCAG
>ONQO01000023.1 GCA_900319995.1 uncultured Bacteroidales bacterium | reverse complement strand
AGAAAAAGTGCTCATTACGGGCACTTTTTCTATGTTTATCTTCTAAAATAACACGAAAATGCATTTTTTTTTTTTTTTTTTGCCCAAAAATTTGGTCATGTCAAAAAAAAGCAGTACCTTTGCACCCGCTTTTGAAAAAGAGTGATCTTTCACACAAGCACTCCCCTTTATTGGGGACCCGACACAACTTGCAAAAGTTGTGGTGGGGAGAGGATGAAGTGCGACAATTACACAAGTTACGCAGTAACGCAGTCATTGATCGCCACTTCTGACGAGGTGCGGTAGTTCAGTTGGTTAGAATACCGGCCTGTCACGCCGTAGGTCGCGAGTTCGAGTCTCGTCCGCACCGCAAAAAGACATCCATTAGGGTGTCTTTTTTGTTGTTGTGGACAGACGAAAACTCTCATGGGGTCCCCGCAAAATTTATTTTGTGGGGAGAGGAGGGAGCGCGACCATTACATTAGTTACGGAGTAACGTAATCATGGATCGCCGCTTCCGACGACGAGTCTCGTCCGCACCGCAAAAAGGAGTCACAATCGTGGCTCCTTTTTGATTTTCAACAAGATACGCTTGAGACGCGTTGAAATTGACCCAAAATCTGCCCAAATGACTTTCACGATTGTGGAAGTCATTTGCTGTTTATAGGGCATTCATTATCTTTCACAGGCACCTAGCACCTTTTATTGTATCAATAGTTTCTCTGCCAAAGGAACATACCACGTGCGCACCTCTTGTGCGGTGGGAGTATGACCTCCGGGGAAATGGAATGAATGCGAATAGTATTTCAAGAAGAGCGGTTCAAAATGTGCTAAAGAATCTTGTTCACCAAACAATGCCCACACTTGGTCTTTGAATTGAGGATTGCAGTTGTCGAATTGAGTAGCCTCCAGCGCAGCAAACTCTTTTACCAATTCTTCATCAATCACAAAAGATTGCTTGCCATCCTTGCGTGGCGACTTGTATTCATGCTGCCCTATGCGTTTGTTTAGAAACTCTGACATCCTGAAATGCGGATTGCCCAGCAGCGCAGGAATGAATTTAACAGGAGCCATCATTTGCGCATAGAATGCGCCACAACTATTCCCGACTAGCAGATCGGGCTTTTCGCTATCTATCAAATCTGAAATGAATTCCATCGCCTCATGGGGATGCATGGGCAGATCCGGAGTAACCACTTCTGCTTTACCTTCGAATGCTTCTCGCAATGCCATCGCCGGAACACATTGCCCGCTTGCATAAAAGCCATGTAGAAATAGTATCTTTTTCATTTCGTTAGCGAATTGATACACCAAGCGAAAGCACGTGCGAGGCGAAGATGCGGTGTGACAAAATGACCGCCTTTTTCCCAAACAAGCGTGCAACGGTCGGGACCTATTGTGCGTTGCAGATGATCGTATTCCCAACGGATGTTATTGCCCACCTGTGCGATGGCTTTGTTCTTCGTGATTTCCTCTCGGTCGCCGAGACTGAGATAGACATAGCGTGCATACACCTCATGCGCGTCAGAGAAGCCTTTCCATGCCACAATCCAAAGCGATGGAGACGCAGCTGCCACAGCATTAAAGCAATCCGCCTTACAAACCGCCCAACGCGCAAACAAACCTGCCAAAGAATATCCGCCTAACACAACCAGTAACTTGCCATAACGCTCAAAAAGATACGGCAACAGTTGCTCTGTGATAAAGTCCAATGTCTCAAAAGCATGGTCTCCAACCGATTGTCGCGGAGAGATATTCGGGTCATGCCACGGCGTAAGTTCCTCTTCCCAATCGCTTATCGCAAAACCGGCAAAAACAAACGGCACATGCACCACCTCTTTGATTGCCTCTATCTCCGCATCCAGCGTAGCATCCTCATGCTCACCCACCGGCTGAATGAGCAACACTTGCGGTTGGTCGCCGCATTCGTATAACAGGCACTTACGACCGTTGATGGTTAGTTCGCTCATAGATTATCTTAATAGTTTGCTTATTTGTTTATCGGTTGCGTGCGGAAGGATGGCGTGCAAGTGGTCGTTCATCAGCCGGTACGATTCCTCCGGCGGACAATCAATGGCGCAAGCCTCCTTGCTGTATATGCGTTCGGGAGTGGTAAGTAAAGACCATCCCCATCCGTATTCGCGATTATGCTTATCCCGCGGATAGACGAAGTCCTCCGTTACTACGCGCGTCGCCATTTGAAGGCGCGTGACATAACCATCGAACTTACTCCGCATCTTCGGACCGGATAAGCCGCACGCCGCGCGCAAGTCCCGATTAATGATACTACCCTGTTCGCAGAGCGTCTGGTAGATGATACCTTCTATACTACCATTCTCCGGCATGGGATAGAGACTACGCCGCCAGTTGCAGAAATGCCGCCACCACGTGCGGCTGATGAAGCCTGCCTTGCTGTTGAAGAACTTGCCATAGACGCAATCGCTCTCGTTGATGATGATGCCCTTCCATTTCCACAACGGCCAATCCCAGCCGCCGTCCGGGAAAACGACGTAACGACATTCCTCATCCGCCATCTCTTCCGCCGAATAGCCGGATATACCGCTTGCTAAAAGCGGCAGGAATCCGAGCTGTTGGATGAGTTCCATCATCTGCTCGCAACTATGTATCTCGTATCGTGGCATGTCATTTATGTGCTCTTACTAACTCAATTGCCTCTTTGCCGCTCAGGTGGTCTATCTCCATGCACAGGACTGCCACACGCGTATGACTGCTGCCACCGGGCATAGCGACAGACTTACCAATCTCGTGCTGCAAACCCGCATGGTCGCCGGGATTGTATTTCTCGCCCAAGAGACGCAGACCATGGATCAGTTCTTCCATGCTCTCCAGCCGTTGAATCCTTCCAAAAGCTATCACGCTGCGGAAATAAGAGGTGTACTCATCGGGATGTATCTCGTCCTGGTCGATAATCGTGAATGAACACTTGTCTTCCTTGGCGATGGCATCCAACTTATGCCCCTCAACAGCTGAATGGAAATACAATTTCCCCTCTGCATAGACAAAACTCATCGGCACACCATACGGATAGCCGCCGTCGCCCAAAACAGACAGCACTCCGGCGGTTGCTTTATTCAATATCTTCTCACACTCCTCTTTCGGGAGTTCTTGCCGTTTCCGGCGCATTGGTCTAAATTCCATACGCTACAATTTACTCATATCAGAACGTCACTTAGCGTTCGGGAGCAGAGAAAGAGCAGAAACGAGCGGTAGCATCTTGGATGTAAAGCACAGCCATGTTGTCATCGTCGGCGCGGTACATCGATTTCAGCTCTTTGTTGCGGTTCAGGAACTCCTCCTTGACAGCCAGCGTCTCGTCGTTGACCAGCGTGCCACTCAGACGCATCCACTCTGCTCCGGATGGCTTGAGTGCGCAGATCTCAAACTTGCCGTTGGCAGCCATCTGTTTAAATACATCTTTGCGTTTGCCGGTCATAATATACAGACGTCCGTCAATGATTTCCGACACACCAAACGGCCGCACACGCGGTTGGTCGCCATCCACTGTGGCGATGAAGAATGCACTGCATTCCTTCAGGTACGCTTGTACCTCTTTCATGTTGTCTTGCATAAGTTGTTCGTTGATAAGTATAACTTCGTGGTCCTCAAATTGCTTGTCTATCATGATGATAGAGACGGGTTGAATGGAGAATGATTGTTGTTTGCCGGTCTTCACCTCATAAGAATAAAGTAATTGATTGCCTTTGGCTTCAACTTTCTGCGGAATGATCTCCGTCGCTACATCCGTCACCGGAAGCACGATTGCCAGCACAAACTGCTTGTCAAAATCGATAGCCGTCGGTTGACCATCCTTGCCCATGAACGCAGCCATGCCAAAGAGTTGGTCGAACGCTTCTGCCGTAGTTATCTTCGGGCTCGTCGGAATCGTCTGACCATTCTTAAAGAAATAGTTCTTTGCCACCTCAAAAGGCACGTTCACAACACTCGCCTCTGCGGGCTTTTTCGTTGTGCATCCTACAAACATCAGTAGCGATGCCATCATAAAAATAATCTTTTTCATATCAAATCACTTACTTCTAATGGTACATAGTTTATCAGGTCTTGCGGCGCGAGGCGGAGCTGCATACCACGCTGACCCGCAGAGACATAGATCTTCTCATGCAGCAGACACGTCTCGTCGATGTACGACGGAAACGGTTTCTTCATGCCTATCGGACAACAGCCGCCACGGATGTAACCGGTAAGCGGTAGCAGTTCCTTCTGCGGAATGGGTTTGCAGGACTTATTGCCGCTGGCACGAGCCGCTTTCTTCAAGTCCACCTCACATGCACCCGGCACGACACAGACAAAATGCTTAACCTTGTCGCCCTCCAGTACGATGGTCTTGAACACGGCATCCGCATCTTCGCCTAACTGTTCCGCCACATGCGTAGCACTCAAGTCAGATTCATCCACCTCGTACTCAATCAACTCGTACGCAATCCCTGCCGCATCCAGCAGCCGACATACATTCGTTTTCTGTATCTTCTGAGCCATTAGTTAATCTCCTCCAATGCGCCGGTAACGGAGTCGATGATGAAACCGCGGACGGTGACATCTCTCGGGATGAGCGGATGCGTTTGAATAGTTTTGACGGTTTTTCGGACTGAGGACTCCGTGTCGCGGAAGCCATCCAACCAGTGGTTGAGGTCAATGCCGCACTCACGAATCACATCAAGTGTCTCATCTTTGATGCCTCGTGCTTTCATGACATGGTGAAAATGGCTGTAACTCATGTGGCACGCACCGCATTGAGAGTGCGCCACTACCATAATCTCCTCTACGCCTAATTCGTAAATCGCTACTATCAGACTGCGCATCGCCGAATCAAAGGGCGTAATGATCAGCCCGCCGGCATTCTTAATAATCTTAGCGTCGCCGTTCTTCAATCCCAGTGCCGCCGGAAGCAACTCCGTCAGACGCGTGTCCATGCACGTCAGAACGGCTAATTTTTTGTCGGGGTACTTGTCGGTAATGAACGGCTCGTAGCCTTTCCGCTCTACAAATGAGCGGTTGTAATCAATAATCTGGTTAATCATATCAGTTCTTTTAACTTATCCATTTTATTTTAAAAGTTATATCAAATTTAATCCGGCTGCTGACCGTCATGGGCTTGCCACGCACAAGCGGTAATCCTCATGTCTGAGAACAGAGCCGTGAACGATGACTCTTCCGGCGAGCAGGCATAGATACCGAAACGTATCTCTCCGGCTCCTGCGTGCATGTGGCATATACGCATCTGCCTGAAATGCACGCCATCGGTGGAACATTCGATACCATAGTCATCCTCTCTTCGCGAGAAGCGATACCACATTGTTTTCACATCCGTGGGAATAGCGGTGGTAGCCCAGTCCGAATAGCCGCCGTTGGTAACGACCGAACCGAGATGTTGGAACTGCTCGTTCTCGTACTCCACAGACGCTTTGAGCCAGTTCTCGCCATCCAAGTACATCACAATGCCGCACTGGTCAAACCGATGGTGGCTCTCAGAGAAATCGGTCTTGACAACAAACGAGAAGAACCGTTCACTTGTCTTCATCTGCAGAACGGGCGCATTGTCGTTGCGGAAGTGGTAATATGTCCGTTGCCAGAGATCCGTGTGCGGTTTGGTGGTGACGGCAATCACACCTCCTTTTGCCTCTACCTTCTCCGGTTTCCGCGTCCACGCCATTTGATTATATATCTGTTCAAAAGTCATATTCATAATCTATAACATTACGCAAATGCGCCCTGCTTCTTTGGTGACGCAGAGCGTCCTTGTACTGGTCACCATCGGTGGCCTGAAAAAAGCAATTTAAGCGTATCATATTATTTGGTATTATATCTAATCAGCGCTTGCAATTGCGCTATTTTCTCCGCCTCGATGGCGGTGTCTTTGTACTGCCGCACACTATGGCGGACTTGGATGGCTTCTTGTATCGTCATTTCTTTCTGTTATAACTCCATTTCCATATTTGAATGATTCGTTGGACTATCTCTTCCGGATGATCGACAAGGAGCTGACCATGGTTCATGCCTTCGAAAATCTCGACATGTGCCTGAGGATAAAGCGAAAGCAGATGTTTTGCTTGCGGCTTGGCGACAAATGCTTCTTTCGTGCCATACCAAAAATGGATGTCATTGCCGGAGATACTCTCCAAGCGGTTGGTATAAACGGACTTGTAGCCATCTAAGACGGCTTGTCTGCCACCCCACGGCCAAGTCTTCTTGCACTCGTCGAGGAGCACATCGAAATAGTGACTGCGGAAGACGGCTTTCCAAAATCCCGTCCAATGGTAGCAGGTCCAGACGTTGATTGCCTGGTAGTGCCGCAAAGGATTGACAAGCCAATTGGGCAAGGGCAGCAAAGGAGCCGCGTCAAGGATGGCATGATCAATGGTCAGTACATTTCGCTCCAAGATACGCGAAAGGATTTTACCGCCAAGCGACAGACCATAGGCACAATCCAAATGTCCGTCGAAATGCGCTTTTATATAGGCAATGATTTGCGAAGCTTGGTCGTCCACAGAGGTGAAGCCTGTGTGCTTGCCAAGCGTAAAACCGTCCACCTCCACGGCTATGATACGAAACCGCTCTTCCACCAAACGAATGAGCGGAAGGAATATCTCGTATGACACGCCCAAACCAGGAATGAGCAGTAATGTCGGGGCCTTATCTTTACCAAAGAGTTGGAAGTTCATTTTTTACATGTCCATGGTAAAAACCGCCCTGTGCGACGGTAATAAGACTCATATTCTTCGCCAAAATCCTGACGGAGACGTTTCTCCTCAGTCAGTACTTGCACGAACATGATCGCAAGAAAAATAACCCACACCAATACTGCCTGCCATGTCCATAGCCAGACGATAAATGACGCGAGATAAATCAGCGTACCTGTCAACATCGGATTGCGGTTGATACGATAAGGTCCATCTGTCATCAGATGTTGCGTGCGCGGAGCTACTTCATGTCCGAATGCGTCCATCGGATTACCTTTGCCACGACGCTTCATATAGACAATAGTCCACACGTTGAGCGTTAGTCCGCCAAGCATCAACAGTCCAGTCAAGGATGCACGCAATGCGCCGATATGTTCCAATGCCGGCATTCCTGATGCCAGCCACATTATTGTCGGCAAGAGCACAACGAACATCACTCCGCCAAGCACATAGCCGGCTATGTTTTGAATAGTCTTTTTCATATCAAATCGCTAATTTCTAACTTGCTAATGTCCTCTCACAATATCTGTTTTGCGATAATTGCACATGCTTCGGCATCGGCAAGGGCATGGTGGTGGTTCGTCATTTCGTAGCCGCAATAACCGGCGATGATATCCAAATTATGATGTCCTTCCGGCCAGACCTTGCGCGAACGGAGCAAGGTACATTCAAACTCATAGTCCGGATAAGCAATCTCATACGCACGGAACACCGCCTTCAGACAGTTTTCGTCGAATGCTTTATTGTGCGCTACAAAAGGAACTTCTCCGTCCTCGATATACGGGAAATACTCATGCACCTTTTGTACCGCCTCAGACCATACATCCGGGAACTCGGGCGCATCGTTCGTGTCGTCAAAATGCAGTCCGTTCACTTCGCTACAGCGGGCATTGTAGTAGTTCGGTATCGGACGGATGAGCGAGTAGTAGTTATCCACTATCTCCCCGTCTTTGACGATGACCAACCCCACCGAACAAACGCTTGACTGCGCGAAGTTCGCCGTCTCAAAATCTATGGCTACAAAGTTATCCATGAATTCCTAAAACTTTCTTTGCGTCAGCCAAAATCTTGTCATGGTCGAAAGCCAACTTTGGTAGCGCATTCAGCGGCCACCATTGTGCAGCAGCGGCATCGTCTGAGGCGGTCGCCTCCGGCATAGTTGTCATGGCGGCATAAGCTGCCGTGATGACACGTCCACGCGGATCACGCTCCACGTCGGAATAGATACCCACCAACTGCATGCCAGTCAGCACAATGCCGGTCTCTTCCTCCAGTTCGCGTTCGGCACAACGAGCCACCGTCTCATCCATCTCCAGGAACCCGCCGGGGAATGCCCAGCAACCTTTGTACGGCTCGTTGCCACGTTGAATAAGCAGCACGAATGTCTGTCCGTCGCGCTCAGCAAAAAGCACGGCATCTGCCGTCACACTTGCTCGCGGATAACGATAGGCATATCGCCCGTCCGATGTCTTTGTGTAGTCTATCATGCTAATATACTTTTAAATGCGCTAACGTATCTTCAAAAACCGATATGAGATAAGTTCGTCTATTCATGATTTTGATAATCGATACTTTTGACTTTTTACCCGGAGCGTCCTTCCATTGAATTGGAAGGAGCGGCTTCCGCCAAGGATGGTAAATATATTCCAATCTGCTCTTCCATAACGTGTGTAATATTGTTCTTCAATTAGGGCTCCCGCAGATTTTAATCTATGTGATTATGTGGACAAGGCATATAATTAAAACTTATACAAGCTTATATTATATCTGGTTGAATTTATACAAGCTATTCTGTTAGCCTTCAAAGGAAGTTAGAGTTTTGTACTGCTCCATACCTTTAGCGGTTAGTTTATATGCTTGTTCTGGTTTGTTGGGCGAGTTGGGGTAAGCAAAATCGATGTAACCTTGAGAATATGCAGGTTTGAGGTAGTTGTCGATGAGAGACTTACGGCTCTTTTGCCGCAATCCCAAATCAACCATGATTTGACGACGAGGCAAGGCTTGTTTGCCGATGACTAACAGCAATTTCTGCACTCGTGCGTCTATCTTGTTGGCAGGTTTTGGCTGGTCTTTAACAATCTGTTCAAGAGCGATCTTCTCATTCTCACGATCCAGTTCCGGATGTTGGATGGTTATTTCTGCTCCAGGAGAGGAAAAGTAGAACATATTGAGAATGACGGGCTTGAAACCCCTGTTCTCGCCTCGATGGATAGTGCCAATCACTTCAACCAGCGCTTCGCCTTCATGGAAGGTTTTTTCTGTTCCATCTTGGCAAACGATGGTCAAGTTACCCTGCTGAACGATGCCGTAATTGACTACTGAATGATGATGCCACCCTGTTTTGGCGCCAATCGGAAAGTCCAGTCGGATCACCCGTAGTTCGGGTTGTCCTTGTGGAAAATCCGGCAACATAGCCCCATCCCAACTCTGTGAAGTACGAATCAATTCCGTTGTCTTAATGTCCTTTGTCATGGTCATTTTCATTTGCGAGTGCAAAGATACTGAAAAATTTTGACATGTGCAAGTTTTAGTGCAAGTTTTTATGCAAAATTTATACAAGTCAAGTAATATTTAGCGTTAGAATTTATACAAGCTTGCAGAGGATGAAGGCTTGTATAAAATTTTAAAGAATGATATGGAAGGATAGATGTTTATTTATACAAGCTATTGTTCTATAGGGCTTGTGTAAAAAATGCGGGATGCGGACTGTAAAAAGGGAAGAAAATTTATACAAGCTAAATAAGGGCTATTGAGATTTATACAAGCTAAGCAATATTAGTGTTAAAATTTATACAAGCTACTGTTTTATATGGCTTGTATAAAAAATGCGGGATGTGGAATGTAAAATGGAAGAAAATTTATACAAGCCAAGATAAGAGCGATTGGAATTTATACAAGGTTAGTGTGTGGATGGGGCGAAATTTATACAAGCCAGTACAAATACGAGGCTTGTATAAAAAGAAAGAACTATATGGAAAGGTTGTATAAAAAAGGAATTGTGGGAAAGGGTTGTATAAAAAACTGATGATAATTGTGATAGGGTTATTTTTCTTGCTTTAATTCTGCCAATCTATGCCACGGAGGCAGGCGGGAAGTTTGGTTCCGTGTGCTCGTCTAATTTCATTCGGGGTCCCCAAACAATTTTAATTTTTTGGGAAAGCGTAGAGCAAGACGCAGTGTTATACAAGCGCGGAGCGCGCAGTCACACAAGTCTTAGCTTAAGCGCGGGCAATCTATGTGATTATGTGGACAGGGCATGGTTAATCGTTTTGTTCTCCGCCACTTCGTTCTGTCGATTAGTTCTCCGACTGTTCGTAGTAATAGGAATAGTCTATTCCTTTCATGAACAACTCACGGTCATTGATTACACTAATTTCAGTTGTATACATTTTGAATACAACTCACCGTTTGTACTCATATGTTAGATAATCTGTTGTCCGTTGTGTTTTGTGTTAATAGATTCGTGTTTTTATATACCCCTCCATATATAAGTCAAAAAAGACCTGAAATCTATCACCTTAAAAGCAACTTTTTTTATTTTTTTGCAGAATTACGCGGACAGAGCATGGACTAAATTAGCCAATCAAGGTAATTGTCGGGAGTGACTATTGCTGTTTCTTTGATGTCATAGGCTTTCAGGAATGATTCCGGGAGTTTGGTGGTTCCTTTCTTCGGATTCCATTTCATTTCAAAAGCCGACATCTGACCATTGGACTCCTCAATATAGTCTATCTCCTGCTGCGATGTCGTGCGCCAGAAATACATATTACAATGGTGTCCCATGTAGTGATTACGCTTAATACGCTCCGAGATGAAGAAGTTCTCCCATAATTGCCCCATATCATTGCGCAACGATATAGGTGCAAATTGCTGTATAACCGCGTTGCGTACGCCATTGTCATAGAAATAAATCTTCTTCGCTTTCTTTAACTCGTTACGCAGATTGCGGCTCAGTCCGTTAAGCCGGAAGATGATGAAGCATTTCTCCAATAAATCTATATACTTTTCTACTGTCTTGCTGTCTGTTCCTACGGTTTGCGCCAATTCGTTATAAGACACCTCCGAACCAACTTGAAAAGCCAATGCTTGCAGAAGTTTATTTAGGACTTCCGGTTTGCGCAAACTATCCATCGTCAAAATATCTTTGTACAGATAACTGTCCGAAAGAGACAGCAAAAGACTCTGAGCATTTCCGATGTTAGAGAGGACGTCCGGATAAGAGCCATATATAAGCCGTGTTTCCAATAAGCGTTTTACATCCAAATATCCTGAAGACTTATAAATCTCATTGGTGGATATGGGGAACATCTGATACTCAAATTTGCGCCCCGTGAGAGGCTCATTGAGCCGGTTTCTCAATTCAAACGCCGATGAGCCGGTTGCTATTATTTGCACATCGGGCATGTTATCAACAATCAGTTTGAGTGTCAAACCGATATTGTTTACTTTCTGCGCTTCGTCAATAACAATAAACTTGGCACTACCCACCAGCAATTGCAGTTCGCGCAAGTTTCGGTTGGTGAGTGCTTCCACCACTTGCGGCTCGTCGCAGTTGAGATATTGCACTTCCGTTTGTTGTTCTTGGATAATCTGTTTGAGAAGTGTTGTCTTGCCGACCTGCCGTGCACCAAGAAGGATAATCGCTTTGCCTTGGAAACATTGGTCGATGATGATTGGGTGTAAATCTCGCTTAAACATACCTACGTCGGTTAAAATCGCTGCAAAGGTACAACTTTTATTTGAATTATGCAAACTTTTTGGAGTATAATCCAAAAAATTATATTATTTTTTGGAATATAATCCATAAATTTGCGCTGTTTTATGGAATTGCGGTATGTGTTAATCCTCTTGTTCCGTTGTGTTTTGTGTTAATCGATTCGTGTTTATATTATTATACCCCTCCATATATAAGTCAAAAAAGACCTGAAATCTATCACCTTAGAAGCAACTTTTTTTATTTTTGCAGAATTATGCGGACAGTGGATGGTAAAGATATGGAGATGCGTGAAAGTGTGAAAGGGAATTATTTCTCTTTCAACCAAATATCTGGCATACGTGTCTTAAACTCTGGATCAATGTTATGGCATTGCTCTTTTACGATGCCACGACGATGGATAGCTGGTTGTAAGCAATACATGTCGAATTCATTCGTGTCCACATCATCAATTGAACGCCAATGCGGGAATAAAAGTTTCATATATCCGACCGCAATACGTTTAATAGCATTGCTATCACGCACGTCTGCTTTTTCCTCAAACTTAACTAACTGGTCAAATATTAAGCCATATACATTCTGTGTACGCATGGAGTGCAGAATCTCTGAGAAGTATTCCACGTTGATCGTCCATCCTTTGAAAATCATGCTCTTATTGACACGCGGCAAAAGCCATCCCTCAATAAAGCAATGGAAACGATCCAACAGAGCCGATTCGCGGAAGTTCTCAGGCAGATTGTCAAAGTACATGTTCGACACCGGCATATTCTGTGAAGTCAAAGGAATATTTCCCATCAGCATGAGACCACATTCGGATGAGAACTCGTTGTTATCAATAGTTGTCTTGCCACTTTCCAAATATGATTTCAAGGCAGCTTGAATCTCTGCTGGCTCTTGGAATACAATTGTTTGAATCTCATCAAAGACAGTAAAGTCATGGTTCTTAATAATACCATTTTGCTGCTTTGCCTTATCAAAGAATAACTTTGCACGCGTTACCTTACCGCCGCTAACCAACCATCCATATTTTGACAGATTACCAAAGACATAACTTTTACCTGTTCCTTTAGGAGCAAGTTCAATAACGTTCAGACGTGGTTCTATAAAAATAAGCAACCGTGTCAAGAACTCTATTTTTTGCGTCAATGAAACAAATCCATCCGGGTCATACTCCATAGCTGATAGCAATAAATCTATCCACTCCTGCGTTGTAAAGTTCTGACGTGCACCTGCTAAATAATTAATATCAACAGAACTATATGGTTTGAAAGGTTTATAATCAACCATCTGAATATGGTTTTTCTTACCATCGTCATCGGGGAGCAAGCAAAGTTTAATAATTCCCCATCTCTCGCCTTCAACGAAATCTCCTTGATGCTGAGAATAGACGTATTCAGGAATAAGACCCTCACGCTGTTTTATGCCATAATCAGGAATAGCAAATTGGCGCTCGTTCTTAACGATGTCAATAAAGACCACAAAACGCGCTAATAGCATTACCTCTTCACCACTTTGTAGTCTATCTTTAACGCTTCCCTGTTGAGCAGGGATTACCTTATCCAAGAATTGCGTCAAAGCAGGACGATCAATCTCACCTGTTTGGATATTCAAATAACGTTTTAGCAAGAAATCCTTCACAAAAGAAGGTAAGTTTCTTCCTGCAAACAGACTGGCTGTAGATGCAGGATCTTTATAAATAGACATTGCAGAAAAGTTCTGCCTGATTTTATTACAAATTTCGTCTTTCATAGCTTTTTACATTGCAAATAAGTCGTCTTCTACAACACCTGTAGAGATCTTAATTTTTACTACATTTTCGACATCGCCAATAGTCAATATCACATCCGTTACATTGGCATCCAGAATCATATCCTCTGATTCATAAACATCGTTCGAAATATGATGCATCTTATACCGCGTGTTATTATATGTGATAAACGGCACGTCGGTAGAAGGCAAATTCTTAATAGCGAACTTAACACGAGGTTCAGTAGCGTTTATTTCAGGTGTTATCAATTCAGCAGACCAATCTGTAGCAGCAGGACAACTTGAAATTATAAAAATGGGCACTAAAGCTTCTTCAGGCGTACATCCACCGTGAATGCCTTGCCCAGCGGGAACTTTTGCGCAAAGTGATTCATGTTTCAGAGCACAAAGTGTCACTTTATCATCAAGTCTATAATAACTATTATCTGCTACTTCGGAAGTTGTTTTGCGAATGGCAATACGTCCGTGGTGATCACTCTCTACACCCGCCATATTTTTGCCCTGTACCAATTGCGAAAGATATGTCAACCCGTGGTCGGAAATGATGGCAATTTTCTTGCCGATGTAACGGTTTAAAATATCTTCTATACTCTTACGTACTAATTCAACTTCCTTATTGATGGTGAAGGGACTGATATTGTCATTTTTATGCGCCAAGCCATCCAAATCTCCGCTCTTTTCAAGAACTTTGTCTTTCGGAAGGAGACGTTGCAAATCTTTTTTATTGATATCAGTCTTTGTCGGAAGCAATGAGCGCGCAATCAAGATCTCATTCAAAAAAATCATTTGCTCTTTCTTTTCTGCAATCACTTTTTTTACCAACGGAATCCAATCTACTCCAAGACCGTCAATCCAATAGAAAACCTCAATGTCTTTTCTACTCTTAAGAATGGTATAAGTTGATTTGAAATTGTTATACCAGTTTTCGAAATGTGCTTCGTCCGAGTTGACGAGATTGATTTTTTCGCTAATCTCTTGGGTATATTTGTTAGCAATCTTTGCTTCTTTGTAGCAACGGAAATAGTCTTCCAACCATCCCGGAACACCGACAGATATTCCGATTCCATCGCGCATATACTCATAAAGGTCGGGATAAAACGATATTAAATGACTTAATCCAATATGTTTTTGTCCTAACCAACTAATAGCAATTTCTTTTTCCTTTATGGAAACGCCAGTAAAATAGCGTATTGCACCTAAATAGCCAATTTCCTCAGGCTTATTCTGTAATGCTTTAGCCAGCATACCTTCTGTAGCCTCAGATAATTGTACGTGATTTGCAGCAGCATATTGCAAGCAGTCATAGCGTACTTTAATATCGTTCTCGTCGTCAGGTAGTGTGCGAGCCATGTTCTCTACAAATTCGGTAGTTCCGTAGTTGGTTGTCTCTTGTAGGATCTGACAAATGTAATGATTATGATTCTCTAAACTTGCGTAATATCGAGCGAGCAGCCAGCGTTCAAAAATGGCGGGGTGGCTAAACCATAAACGGATGAAATCTTTGTACGTACTTATTTCATCTATACTTAACTGAGAACGAACAAACTTAGGAAAACTAAAATGCTCGCTCATATCAATGCGCTCTGCTAATATTTCCCAGTTATTGCCATCGCTTATTTGTGGCTGAATTCCACCAAAATACAATCCCAATCCATGCGCAAGAAACTCATACGCGTTATGACATATTTCGTAACTAAATGCGTTATCCGGTTGAGCAAATATTGCGTTTGAGAATATGGAATTTGATTTACAAATGATTAAAGGGGTTATTTGGCTTCTTGTATCTTTCCACATATTTAGCCATTCCCTGATATCATTGATTATTGTATAATTTTTCTCTAATCCTTGTACCCCGTAATCGGTATTGGCGGTCAATATCAATTTGTATGAAAGCTCTTTATCTTCTGACACTAAACGCCAAATGTTCGTTTGACTATCATTAGCAAAAGTGTCCATTTTCCCCTCTAATCCAACAATCGGGATGTAGACACGCTGGTGGTGCTCTACGGCATCTTTAGTAGCTTCAATTGCTTTGATTGTCTGAAGTAACGCATCAAAGGTCTTATCCTCTATGTTGTCATAGAAACGGGCTAATTCCGAGAAAGGTGCAATCACACAATCGTTAGGACTTTTTTTGCGGATATGCTCATAGATGTGTTCTCCTAATTCTACGTAGGTTAACATTAAATCAGGATATGCATTATCTATCCATTTGTCAACGCTTTCCACATGCGCGCCACAATCAGATTGCAAGTATTCTACAAACTCATAGCAATCGCTGAAATTATCGAACAAGATAAAGCGTATCGGGTATCGATTAAGAGTAGATGCTCCCATTCCTTTAGCGAGCTTATCCTCTTTGAGCCATTGCTTTAAGTCGTTTATGTCAGAAAAGGACTTATACATACTTCAAAATGATGTCAATTATATAACCATCTTCTGTATTTATTAAATTCTCCAAAGCCTGTTGCAGATTCGGATTATCAGCTATTTTGTTTAATGCTTTAGTGCGTTTTTCTTTGAGAACATCAGGTGGAGTTACAGGACGCCAGGTTTCTCCGATTTGTCCTCCGTTATTACCTTGTGAACCATCATTCTCTTGCCCACCGTTGTCTTTGCCTTTATTAAGAATAAGCACACGCCAGTCTTTAACCTGATCTTTTACTTCTTCCTCGGTCCAACTACCAACTTCGCTTTGTAAATGTCCATGTAGATAAGCAATAACTTCGTCGATTTCATCATCTTTTATATCTATAATCTCAATAGATTTAAGATACGCAACAAAACCTTTTCGGAAATTATCCTCTTGAGGAAGAAGTAAGTTGCCAAAATCAGTCTTAAGTAGGTCATATCCATTCATGGTAGCATCCAGGAGACTTGGATTTTTCATGCTCTCTGGATCACTAATAACTCGCATGAGGTTTTCAATAAACTCCTTCATAACATCACTACAATCTTCTACATATTTGAGCGACCATAGAGGATAACCTTTCTCTTTGCAATAATCGTTCTGAACAGCCCAACGAGCATCTTTAAGACTGCTAATGTCAGAATAGCCTTTCAATTTATTGAGGTTAAACATCTTGATGAGGCTCTTACATACTCGACCTGCTTCCTTGCTTTCGAACATAAAGTTCAACTTATTGCTAGTCTTTCCGCTTTCCCATGCTTTAAACAGTTCTACCACATCATCAACCAAGTGTTGAGCCGAACGCTGCTTGCCATTTGTGTCGAAGATTACATTGATATATTTGCGCATCGCAAAAGCTACCATAGCCATAGGAGCGTAACTTTGGAACAATCCATAAGGAGCTTCTGTTAATCCAATCAGTTTTTCTCCTAAATTGAAAATTTGGTTCCGGCTTGTATGCTTTCCTCCTAACCATTCATCTACATAGTCACAAACTTGCTTCAATGGATGCTTGGGATCTATTCCTTCTTTCCAATTTAGATTCTCATCAACGCTATCTTGAAGTAAATAGTCTACATGCTTTGCTTGACCACCGCCGCATCTTTCAATAATATCTTGTTTCGTATTATAACTTAGGATGGCATCTACGGTAGAACGAACAGACGCTTTTTTCCAATAAGTAACACTACTTCTTGAGCGAATTGATTCTAATGCCTCCGGACCACTTGTAAATATATTCGGTGCAATTGCTGTATTGATGATTAGAGGTAATTTTACGCCTACAACAGTCGCACATTCTCCGTTGAGATACGATGTTGCGTTTGCTCCACGCATCTTTGCAATCCAAACCTTTATCATCTCATTGGCTTGCTCTGTATACGTTTGGTGTTGCTGTGGTAATCCGTGACTCTGTGCGCATTGAGCATTAGCCTGATACTCTATAAAGCGTTCGTATTCTTTATCTCCGAATGGAGATTCCATCACCACAAAAGCAATGTTTTTGTATCTCTCATCCTTACTGTTGCGTTCTGCAATATCTTTTAATTGCATTATTTCTTGGACATTACGTCCTACCATTAATGCAAGGAATGTCTCATATGGTTGAGCCTCTTTCTTTGCCGATTCTACACGGCTCATTAGAGCATACTCGTTACCTTGCATACTAAAGAATTTGAAATTTAACGGACGTGCCACTTGTGATAAGTTATGCTCGAACTGCTTAGTTGCAGTATCGGAGAACTTAATAACTTGGTCTGTATAAAGGAAGGATGAACCCTTCAACTGTTCTTTGATCTTCTGTATCTCATCGCCTGGTAGAGCCGTGAACAAGATAGAGAAATTCCCATTAGGTTGGCGTTGTATTATACTCTTATCATTAAAGAAATCTAATATCTCCTGTAGATTATCAGCTTCCGGAGTTCCTATGAATAAATTTTGGATATTTTCCAGACTGGGAGTTACTAAATCACTATTCGCTATATTGTTCAGCGCATTTAATAAAAGTATACCCTTGAAAACTTTCAGGTAACTTGTTCCTTGACTTTCCACAGCAAGGTGATGACTGTTATAGCGCTCTGTGACTGCTCCAAATTTTGTGGCATTTTCTTCGAAATATCCACGAACATAATCCCATAAGTAATCAGCAGTAATAGTTTGTTCTTGTTGATACATCTCATCACTATCAAAGAAATCTCGTACAGCATCGCCTGCTAAGAAATCGAAGACACTACGACTACTTGAACCAGCTTCACGAGCAAAATATGTAGCGAGATTAGCTGTGCCTGGATGAAGAGGGAATAGATTCTTAATATTGTCCTGCGTCTCGGAAGTATCTGCACTTGAAGTTGAGAACATGTCGAGCAATTCAGGATGCAACTCAAAGAAACGTTCTTGACGTTTCAAATACAACGTGTAATTGATAATCTGGAATTTCTTTGACATTATCTTGAACGCACTCACAGGTTCCATGTTGTATATGAAATAGTGGTATCGTCCTCTGGTTTTTTCACGTTCCTCTTCACGTAATGTAAGAAGGGCTGATGGGTGAGAAATAAGCAAGAAGTATGAATCATTATCCATATTCATCATAGCTTCGGCTATATCTTGCAATTGAACCAATAAACGAGTTCCAATATCGCTCTTCATTATTTCTGTAAACTCATCCCAAATGATCAACAAGCCATTATAATCAGTTTTTTCACGAAGAGCACTTTGCACCTCAAATATCCATTGCTTCAGGTTATTATTTTGGATGCGGATATCGAATTGTCCTTCAACCAATGCATTGCGCACACAATCCAACACATCAACATCAGCAGCTGCAAGACGTTGTTTCAGTTTTGATATGTCGGGTGCTTTACTTGCCAAAAGTCTATTTTGCGCTATTAGATTTTCCCAGAACAACGGTTGAGCCTCTATATGCTGTACATAAATATCAAAGTCTGTTTGCACAACGATATCTATATGTGCAGCCTCTAATGCACGCTTTATTTCTCTCTGAATTTGGAGAGAAAAATCTTCTTCTCGTGATATATATTGCTTGGCATATAGATTGACAGGGAATAAGCGTTTGTTCTCACGTAACGAGAAAATTGATTGACGTAAGGTATCATATTTCTCTTTACGATATTCATCTTCAACGTAATCGCGTATCTCCTCTATAGGGTCGCTAAGTAGATGCTTTATCACTGCACCCGCATGTGATTTTCCAGAACCATACGTACCTGCTATCCATATTGACTTATGGTTGTCTGCGTCATTCTGGCGAACGGCACTTATTACCTTCTTAAGCAGGTCATTGAACTGGTCATTGGCAATGAATTTTTTCCATTCTCCTTGACTTTCTTCTTGGATGCTGTAGGCAGGTCGCATCTGCCTCAATGTCACGATTGAACTATATGGCATATGTTATATTATTTATTCGATAAAGTGTTTAATAATGACGTCACTAAACTCATGCCGTATATCAGCATCTTGGAGTAGTTCCCATAAATCATCATCTAATTTGACGTTTACTATTGACTCTTTCAGGAATTTTAAAGATGGTGTTCTTTTATATCCCTGAACAGTTATTCCATCTTTGTAACAAATTGTATAAAAGGGTTCTGCGCCAAGATGGAAATATGGTTTTCCAATAGGTGTAACATCATTATCAGGCTCGTAATGCTTATAAATAGCATTGTATTAGCATTGTATTTTTTGATTAGCGCTTCGCTTAATATGATATTGTTTTCAGTAATAGTATTCTCATCAATACAAGAAATTACAGCCAAAAGGAAGTAAGGTTTTGCATTTGAGAAAACTCCGCAATGATTACCGCGTTGTATGCCCAATAATATATTCTTGTAATATGTAGAGACTAAACTCATGTTAAGCTGTGAGTTGTTGCAAACATGTCAAAGAGGTAAGTCCTTCTTTCAACGCTACGCTATCTAATCCCATATTTAATTCAGCTATCAGCACTCGCTTCTCGTCGCTATTTAGAGAACGCAAAAGTTGTTCTATTGTAGAACGCGTTAAGCCAAATTCTCTATATACACCCCTATCGTTGTCTGAAGTATAGAGATCTGAAATGCGCAATGCATGTACACCTTTGTACTCTGCATATTTATACAAAGAATATGCTAAAGTTTCACGCTCTATGGTATCAAAGCCTTTCTTGTGAATCTGTGTCTTATTGATGATTTTGTATAATCCGTATTCCCCTAGAGGACTTTCTTTCATGGTTCTTGCAAAGGCATATACAACATTATGAACAGTTGTTTTATTGTCATCGTAATCATTGAGGACTAGTTCTTCCATGTCGGTTTGAGTAAAGAAACGTCCCCATTCAATTCCAGTATTATACCATGCTGCTATTGGAGAATTATACGAAAGGTTAATCCATATAATTTGCCAAACTAAGTCAGGGTTATAAACATAGATTTCAGCGAGAGTCTTACCAAGTTCTGTTAGTTGTTTGGACTTGGTATCGGTAATAATCTCTGCCTGTTGCAACCACTTTGCGAAACTTGGCATTTGTTCTTTTTCATTCAATCCTGCCAAATTTTCAGAGAAAAATAATTCTGGGTCGGAGAAGAAGATGTCAACCCATCCTCCATTCATGCCGAAATTGTTGTAACTTATTAATTTCATCTTTCGATTTTTTTGATTTCCTGTTATTGCTAACGATGCAGCCGATATGCATCCATAGTCATGGAAGGATAAGCATTTTCCACAACTTACACAGATATTCGAGTCTATGTATGCCTTATTAGGTTCAATATGAAGTGCACCGGTTGAGCATTCTACCTCACATACTTCACAATGCACGCAATACGTAGCTTTATAAAATACTCTCTTTAGTAAGCCTTGCAAAGTCGGATTAGTAGCCGTGTTATGGAATACCACTTCATACTGCTCATCCTCTATTGGCGTTATTGTAAATTGGTAAATTTTCTTCTGGTGCATCAATTCGCCATAAACAATACCATCTTCTCCTTTTGTCGTTCTATATTTACCTACCGCTCTAAGCCATGTTAGGAGATTCTCTTGGGGGTGTTTCGAAATCATTTTTAAATTCGGGTTGACAGCCACAATACGTAGAGACGAAGGGAAAGACATTCCACGACCTCCAGCTCGACGTTTCCAATTACCAGCTTTTATATACTCATCTATATCTTTAACACCTGATTTCTGAGTAATGTCCTCTATGCGACTTAAGAATGGTTGTAAATTTTCGGGGTATCTTTGCTTGGAGATCATGTCGTTCCACTCTGACGAGAATGGACAAATAAGGCAGCCAACCCGAGTCATGCCATTTCTGTATGCCTCATTGATAAACAGGCTGTGTCTCCACAAATACAAGAATATCTCTACGGATGACCAATTAAGAATCGGACTAGCATTTATAACAGTATCATGCTTTACTCCCTTTCCTATGCGACTATAAGACGAACGTTTCGTGCTTTCTTCTGCACGGACTCCGTCAAAAGTCAGAACTCGCGCCTGCTTGTTATCATCTTTCTTTAGTAATTTGTATAAAGGAGCCGTTTTCATCACTGAACAACACCACCGATGTGTGTCGCTTGGAGTGCCTATCTTGTCCCAATAACTAAGAACAGAAGCATGGTTGCGTGCAAGAGAAAATTTCAAATCTGGGAATAGCTCTTTATAGAACTTCTGAATGCGCTCATACAACTCTAAAGATGGCGGCAATTCATAACCAGTGTCACTATAAATCACCTCAAACTCCGTACTCGGTATTGCTCGTGTGCAGAGATCAAGTACAACCTGGCTATCCTTACCTCCAGAGAATGAAGCAAGAAAAGTATCTATCTTTGTCGTTTGGTAAATCTTCTTTCCTTGTTCCTCTGCTTTATCTAATGGCATGATATCAAAAGAATCGCAATCCTCGCGGACAATAGCCATCTTCTGTTTGCTCTGAGCCTCTAGTCGTTTTGCTAACTCCTCGAAGTCAATCTGATTTGCCTTCACACGCTCAACACTTTTTCGTGCGCGTGCATATTGCACATAGACCTCACGAATGAACTCAATAGCCTCACTCTCCAGTAAGAACATGAAATCCTTAGTGCGTTCCAGCATCTTCTTTACATTAACCGGCTTCAGGCTCAACTTATCCATTCCAGGTTGCAACACAACTGTCGCCGATTCATATACATTTGCTCCTTTTGCCTCAAACACTAATTCCCCATTGTACCAATACTGCTTATTGATAGCCCATAGTAACGGCTCATCGCAATGAGGGTACTTCCATCCAAGCTCATTCAATTTGAGCAAATCTAATTCTTCCCAAAACACCGGACGAGGAGATGTACCAAGCGTGCCCTCCTCAATTTTCGAAGACAACTTCACCCCTCCTGTTTCTTTATCCCATTGTATCTTGAACATATGCTTTTTTTCTTCTCATTCTGTCATTTTTGACAAATTTGCGTGCAAATTTACTGCTTTTTTTTGACATATGCAAGAAAAATCATAGATTTTCGATTCGGACGGCTGTTTTTTGTGTCCCGGTCATCTCTCGGTCGTGTCTCGCTCATCGGTCGGTGGGGACAGATGATGCTATTTTTCGATTATCTCCCAGTGTCCAGTTTTATCCGATCCAACTCTGCGAATGGCTCCTTGGGCTTGCAGATTACGGAGGACTTTTCTAATTCCGCTATCTGACATGGATAAAGCAACCATCATTCGCGCAATCGTGATAGATGGATTTGCAGTTATTAGTCGCAGAATTTTATCGGATGTCTTTTCCGTTACTTTACCCGTTACTTTACCCGTTACTTTACCCGTTACTTTACCCGTTGCTTTACCCATTGCTTTACCCGTCACTTTTTCTTGCACATCGACCCAGTTGTAAGGCACTACCATTCTGATATAGTTGTCGCCGAACTCAAAGTTATCTTTGGTGTATTTGCGCATAATACGTTGCATACCCGAGCCCAGAGATTCAACCAATTCTACATCGCGGAATACGCGCATCAATTCACGATTGCGAGGTAAGCTTACTCCTCTGAAAAAGTCCTCACGAGAAAGTCCTTGCGGAATGCGCCCGATGGATGTTATCTCCAAATGATCTGAGAAAAGTTCAATCTTCGATGGCGCGCCATAGATGTAATCATTATGCACGATAGCGTTGATAACTGCTTCGCGGTAGTTGAGGAAAGCCACGACCTCTTTCTCAATGTCGAGTTCGCGAGTCAGTTCGCGTTTGAACTCTATGCGGTTGGATTCTGTCATAAGTGTTTTTTTTGTGCTGTTTTTGCGCCCCGCACGCAAATTGCGTGCAAAGGTACAACATTTTTCGAATATATGCAAGGAAAATCATAGATTTTCGATTCGGACGGCTGATTTTTGTGTCTCGGTCTTGTCTCAGTTGTGTCCCGCTCATCGCTCGGTGGATATCAGAAAATGAGATCAGGACAATTTTGACACCAGTGGTGACACTATTTGTTTGCCATATTCTTAGTTTTTCCCTTCCTTCAGCTGTTTGGTTAATTGGGCAATGAGCGTGGTGTTCGGGTCGATGCCGAAGAACTGCGCATTGGCACGAGAGAGACTCTTGTTGGCGAGTTTGACGTACTGGTTGTACTGCTCCTGCCAAAAGGCAAGACGCTCCGGATTGTTCATTTCCGCTTTGCAGAGCTTGACCGCCTTGCCGAACGCGTCACTCTGCGCTTGCTGCTGAGCTGTCACTTTCTTTGGGTCACGATGCAAAGGGTAATTGCTAACCACCGTCTTTCCATGTCGATGGGTAGTATAGAACTTGCTGTCGCCCGTCAGGCGGCCGCTCAGTTTGTTCAGCAATATGTCTAATTCTGCTTGTGCCATCGCGTTCGGCAAATGGATTGCAAGAACGATACCGCTCCGCTAAATCGTAAGTGCAACCATTGCCTCCGCTCTTCGGTCCGAGTGCACTTCGTTAGCGCTCGTCCCGAGGTTAGGAGGTTCCTCCTTGCCAAGAGGATATTATACATTCATTATGTTTTTCTTACGTTGTTCTCCCGACGATAGTACGGTACGTTTCCGTGTCGTCTTCGTCTCGTTTTCGTCTCGTCTCCGTGTTTGACAGGAAGATTGACGCTACTTATCTATTATCTCTTAGCCTTCCGTCACGATTATTTCCCAGTGGCCGCCTTTGGCTGACTTGTATTCGACAGTCTGGCCTTCCGGCTGACCTATCAATGATAAGAATTCTTGCGTCATCATCTGCTCCTATGTATATGTGTGTGCGCTCTTGTAGTGCATGCGCACAGAAACGGGTGCTACGCTTGCTCTACGGCTCAGTACGATTCCCGAACCATCGGTCATGTGAACTTTCGCCGTGAGCTATGCTTTCCCCACCGGATGCACTCCGTTAGCGTCCGTCGGGGACCCCGTTGTATTTTGCGGATGCAAAATTACAATTTTTTTTTGACATATGCAAATTTATTTTATAAATTGCATTATTTTGTGTCTAAAAGCAGGTATTTGAGATTAGGTCGATCAAGAACCAAAGTGCAAGTCCTGCTTCAAGCAAGCCAACCAATAGTCCAATGAGTTCTTCCATATTCACTCCTTTTTGCCGTTTGACAGATACCATGTGACCGTCACGCTCTCGCCACCGACGAGATCTTCCGGCGTGATGTCCAACGAGTTCTCCATACATACTGCTGCCTCCTCTGCGCAACCGATATTGCGGGCTTGCGAGTAGAAATGGATTTCCTGCTCTCCGGTGTAATGACCTTTGTCGTACACATTATGATAGTGCTTGTCGATGGAGAAATGGGTGGTCTTGGGCTGCGACTTAGGCAGACCGCATTTAGTCACCACCTCTCCGATGTCCTTGAGGTTGGCTTCTGCCATCTGATATGCCGTATCATACGAGCGTAATATACTATCACGCGTGTGACGTCAGGCACTACGTGTATGTTTCCCCGTCCGGTAACGGCAATGATTTTCTCTGTTTCCATGATTATTTCTCCTTTCTTTTAATATAAATAACTATATCCACCTGCTGCTCGGGATGTGCGGTGGGATCAACTGCTTGAATGCGAGCTTCGAAGATGTCATCATAGCCGAGGTCGAGCAGCTTGGAGATGGTCTCGTTCTGCTGACGAGGGATGTAACCGATATGCGTGTCGCCAAAGAAGATTGCGACCGCTTTATGGTCGTGCGGGTTCTCGTCCTCACGCACCAGACGTACTTTCTTGCCGACCTTGAGTTGGCTGAACACCTCAACGCCCTCACAGTACGTGAATGCTGCTACATTGCAGCTCAGGAAATGTTCCTTGTCATGCTTGATTTTCATAGTAACCTCCTATTTTAAAAGATTAAACAAACAATAAAATTCCGGCAACGAAAAACATGCCGATGATGCTGATGGTATCCATTACCATATTCTTAATGCTGCTCTCCATAACGCGTGTGTTTTTTTTGAAATCCGGTGCAAAATTACTACCTCAAACTGACACCAGAAGTCAGTCGTGTCAAAAAAATGCAAAAATAGTGATTTTTTTTACGAAAATATGCCACTTTACGCCGAAATAGGCTTCAGAAACAACGAGATGGTTACGTTGTATATTTTTTTGTATCTCCTTTTAACTTTTTCCCTTTTGTTGCATCTTATAGGAAAAGGCACAAGGTGCAATGGTACAATTTTTGTTACAGAACTATCAAAACAACAATACTATGCGGAAGATGATAATTATCGCCATGACGATGCTTATGGCAGTCAGTTTGAACGCGCAACAAGTGGGCGGAAATGGGCAAGCAGAAAATGGGGCGGCAGGGAACAGAAAACAGGCTATGCAGCGGATCGAACAACAGGTGCGCCATTATAGCGAGGTTTTTGAGTTGAATGAGGAACAAGCGCAACAGTTCGGCACACTCTACAAGGCGTACAACAAACAAATGCGTGCTATCCATGACCAATATCGGCATGAAAGGACGGCGGAAGGAAGTACGCTGACCGACGAACAGATAGAGCAACGGATATTGGATAATTTTGCCCAAAGCCGTGCTATCTTGGACGCGAGGGAGCAGTATTACCAAGAGTTTCGGAAGATTCTCACGCCTTCGCAAATCAACCAAATCTTCGAAGACGAAAAAGCCCGCCGAGCGCAGATGAGACGATGAGACTTTGGCCGCCACATAGCGTCACGACCGAACAACTGATAGAGCGATACCAACAACCGCTCTATTGGCATATCCGGCGTATGGTGGTCACTCATGAGGATGCCGAAGATGTGCTGCAAGAGACCTTCATTCAGATCCACACGCATCTGAGCGAATTGCGCGACCTCACGCAAGAACGCGCGTGGGTCTATCGGATAGCCACGAATGAAGCACTCCAATGGTTGCGATCCAGACATGAGTTCCTGTCGCTCGAAGACGAAGACGCTTCGCCGCTGATTAACAGCCTGTTAGCAGATACCTATACAGACACAGGCGATGCGTTGGTTCTCCTCTTTCAGGAAGCCGTTCTCACGCTCCCGACCATGCAACGGACGGTCTTCAACTTGCGCTATTACGACGAACTGCCGTACGAAGAGATAGCTGCCGTCACGGGCTCGTCTGTCTCTGCCGCCAAAACCAATTATCATTACGCAAAAGACAAAATAAGCAACTATGTTAAAGGAAAATATCTTTGATCAAGTCCAAAAGCGGACTCCTTATCAAGTCCCGGAGAACTATTTTGCGCACTCGAAGTCTCGTTTGCGTCCGACCTCTCATCGCAGATGGTATTGGACCATAGCCGCCTCTCTTGTGTTGGTAGCAGGCATCTGGTCGATCGTGCGTATGGTGTCTCCTTCTACGCCGGCTACGGACACCGATGTCTATTCCTCTGCCGTCAATACTTCTCCTTTCTATTCCGCCACTCCTGCCGATGACTGGAGCGACTTTGCCGAGGCTGACCTTTTCTTAGAAAACATGAATTGGTAAAAGCACAGGAATTGTTCTGATAGTACTTTTCTCAGGCTCTTCTCGTGACATGGTCCCGTGATGGTCCTGTTCTTATCCGTATATTCATACGGAACGATTATTGCTTATCCGTATATTTATACGGAACGATTATTGCTAAACAGTATATTTATTCGATATACAACTTACTCTTTCTTTTTTCTAAACGCTGCGGGGGATAGTCCTTCGTGGCGTTTGAAGAATGTGCCGAAATGGCTTTGGTTCCGGAAGCCGAGCTGGTCAGCTATTTGCTGTATGGGCATAGGCGTAGAGACAAGAAGTGTTTTGGCGCGCTGCATGAGTGCGCGTTCGATAAACGAACTGGCAGGAATGCCGAGTGTCTCTTTGATAGTGTTGGCTACGTAGCGCGTGGAGAGGCAAAGCTTGTCGGCATACCAATCGAGCGAGTGCTGTTGCTCACAATGGGCATCCACCAGGTGCATGAAACGTCCTGTGATATCTTCGTTGCGTGATATGGACGGCGCATGCATTTTGGTGTTGGCAATGTCCCCTGCCAGAAAGTGGAAAAGCGAATGGATGAGAAGCTTGGTGGCAGTGCGTTTTTGCGAGGCAACCACCTCACGTAACAATTCAAAATAATGGATGCTACCTTGTACTACCTGCGCGTTCATGTGCCAAACGGGATGGATATAGATATGTGAAATGAGTGACAAGGGAAATTGGAGATTCATCTCCGCCATAAATTTTCGGGAGATGGCTAAGATATACATATCTATGTTACCTTCCAAGTTGGTGGGGCGCTTTACCAAGAAATCTGGAACCAAGAGAAATCCGTCATTGGCTTTAATATCATATTCTTCGTTGTTGATATAGATCTTGCCGAATCCTTTATTCACAATTTGGAAACAATAACTCGGCGAAAAATACTGCTCGGGAATAATCCGATTGATAATAGCACATTTTTCACCTTTGGCATGCATGACGCATATATCGTCCACGGATGTCTCTCCGGGGATAAAACTAACCCATTCAAAACCTGAAAAGTCCAGCAAAATGTCGTTTTCTTGCTTTTGTGTCTTCATGTATCATATACGTATTAGAACAATTCGTGTGCAAAGGTACAACAATTTTTTGACATGTGCAAGCGGAATAGTAGAATTAGAACAATATTCGTATGAATTAGAAAAACGATAATTGATTAAAAAGCAGTACTTTTGCAGCCCATTTTGAAAAAACGACTCACAAAAACAATTAAATTTATGAAAATTTTATTCGTAATTGACAGTTTCTATACGACGAACAACGGGACGTCGATCTCTGCCCAGCGTTTTGCAGGGGAGTTGCGCAAAAGAGGTCATGAAGTGAAAGTTCTCTGTTGGGACACTCCGGAGTACATTAAGAACAATTTGACAGATGGTGATTTCACCACAAAAAAGTTCCATATTCCGGTATTCCAACCGCTGTGCGACAAACACGATTTCAGTTTTGCCTATAACAATAAAAACATCGTCCATGACGCGTGCGACTGGGCGGATATCGTGCATGTTTTTGTTCCATTTGGTATAGAGAAAGAAGCGATTGATTACTGCAATCAGATCGGCAAACCCGTTACGGCGGCTTTCCATATCCAACCGGAGAACATGACATCTTCCGTTAGTATGGGCAAAGTGGAGTGGTTTAATGAGTTGTTCTACCGCTCGTTCCGCCGGAATATATACAATCGCGTGCGTCACGTGCACGTTCCTTCTCAATTTATGGGCAATATGATCGCCGAGCGCGGTTATACGGCGAAGATTCATCCGATCAGCAACGGAATCCAAAATGCTTTTATGGAAGCAGGGGAACTCAAAAAGGGACAAAGGGACCAAGTACCAAGTACCAAGGACGTTTTTAAAATTATGATGATCGGGCGGTTGAGTCAGGAGAAACGGCAGGACGTGATTATCAACGCCGTGAAATACAGCAAGTATGCCGACCGGATTCAGTTGGTTTTTGCGGGTCGTGGACCGGAGTACGAGAAGTATGTGGAGTTGGGCAAGGAGTTGAAACATCAGCCGCAGTTTGTTTATGTGAGCAGGGATGAGTTGATTCAGCATCTGTTGGAGACGGATCTGTATGTGCATGCAAGTGATATGGAGAGCGAGGCTATTTCCTGTATAGAGGCGTTCAGCACGGGTCTTGTGCCTGTGATTGCCAACAGTCATGTGAGTGCCACTCCGCAGTTTGCTTTGGACGGAAGAAGTCTGTTTATGCCAGGCGATCCGAAAGATCTGGCTCGTGCGATTGACTACTGGCTGGATCATCCGCATGAGCGGCAATATATGGAAGAACAATACCGTTTGGCTGGGCGCCAGTACAGTTTGGAGGCTTCCGTGAGTCAGTTTGAGGAGATGTTAAACGAAGAAATTCAGGAAAATGAAGCGCGTAATAGTACTATTGCTAATCCTGTCCGGCATGAGCGTACAGGCCGCCGACTTCGTCGCGTTGCCGCGCTTTGGTAAGACGGACAAAGGACTTTTCGGCGGTCCGGTGGGGAAAGGCAGAATGTATTTCGACATCGTTCTGCCGGCTATTACTCCTAATCTGCTGATAGACGTGGGAATGAGTATGTCGCGTGTACATGGTGTTGTTGGAATGGCTCCGCGGTGGTTTGCCATGTTCAGCCCCACGGCATGTCCGTACAGCGAACTCTATACAGCGCCCAAAAGTAACTCCAGTATAATGATAACCTTTAGAACATATTTTTGATATGAATGAAAATAAATTTATAGCCGGTGCAACCGTCGCAGGATTATTGATTACCTTTTTGTTTATTGCGCTAAGCATGCATGCCCAAGAGCGAATAGAGCCGATTCCGTTTGGCGATTTCGAGCATTGGAAGTCGAGTGACATCAAAGAATCGTTTCTTATTGGAGGCAAAACAAAGACCCTATATAAGATAGGTGGTTCGTGGAGTAGCAGTAATGCGCATGCAAGGGCTTTGGGAATTGACAAAGTGTCCGTCTCTGTAACTCCGGAGAAAAGAGGAGATGGTTTTTGTTGCCGGATGGAGAGTACGTTAGAGACGGTAAGTGCGATCGGAATCGATTTCAAAGCCTTAGCTACGGGTTCTATTTTTACCGGAAAGATGATTGATGTGGTGGGCATGAAACAGAGTAGCGACCCTAATTCTGCAATCGACATGGGCATGCCGTTTAGCGGAAGACCGACAGCGCTCATCCTTGATTATAAAGCAATTATTCGGGATGCGAAAGCCGTTTATGCTCCAGCCAAGACCAAAGTGAAAGAGGTTAGCGGGCACGATAAAGGGCATATTACACTCATTCTGCAGCATCGCTGGGAGGAGAACGGCCATGTTTATGCGCATCGCGTTGGAACGGCTGTTCAAGCAATAGACAGTACGACCGATTGGCAGAATGATTTCCGTCTTCCTATCCTCTATGGCAAGGCAGGAGAGACATTCAAAGAACTATCCAACAACCGTCACAAGACCCATAATAGCAAAGGCGAGATGGTCTGTATCGAGGAAGTGGATTTCCGCGAAGATGTGCAACCGACGCATCTGATTATTCAGATTTCCGCCGGTTCGATGCCGCCTTTTACCGGGTGTCCGGGGAATATAGTGTGGTGTGACAATATTCGGTTGGCATATGTTCTTTAAGTGTCTGATGATTTTATCCGCTGTATTTCAGTCGTTTGTGGTGAACGAAGATAGTACGGTCAGTTTCTGTTTCTGCGGAGCAGCCAAGCGAGTGAGTGTACAGAGCGATATGCTTTTTTCAGGCGAAGACAGCACGCGTTATAACGACTTGCGCACGCGCAGGTTCAAGATGCATAAACAGAGCGATGGGTGTTATCATTTCACCACGAAGCCTGTGCAGCCGGAGACGTACACCTATTGTTTCCGCGTCAACGGCAAGCGTAAACCCGACACGTACAACAACGACACGGCTTGGCAGATGATGCATAAATGGAATATTGTCTCTGTGGGCGGAACACAACAAGCCGACCTTTATCTGCAACCTCAGTTGAAAGGGCAAATGGTTCAAACACGTTGGTATGACCGCGAAGAGGAACTATACAGACGGGTGAATATCTACCTGCCGGCGGGATACGAGCAATCAGCCGTTAGCCATCAGTTTTCTGATTATCCCGTGCTTTACTTGCTGCACGGCATCAACGGTTATGAAGGTTCGTGGGCGGAACGGGGGAGAGTGGTTCAGATTATCGAGAACTTGATAGCTCGCGATTCCATAGCGCCGATGATTGTGGTGATGCCTGATTGCAATGCGGGCGTGCATGAAGACCGACCAACTCATCATACTCTTTGGAACAATGTGTGGCACTATCCCCGTTTGTGCCGCGACCATAGTTTGGAACACGCGCTGGAGGATCTGATGCAATATATAGACTCCACGTACCGCGTGTCCGACCAACGGTATATAGCCGGTTTCTCGTCCGGAGCACGTATTGCGGCGAATATCGTCAACCGCTATCCGGATAAATTCCAAGCACTCGGACTCTTTTCGCCCGTGGTCTATAAAGAACAGATACCATCGGCCAATACGGAAATGCTAATAGCCGTCTATATGGGCAGGAACGATATGTTTATCAACAACGGTCGCCGTTTCCATAAGCGACTTACAAAAAAAGGAATAAACCATTTCTACATGGAGAACGAAGGGGGTCATACATGGCGAAATTGGCGCACTTACCTTACTGATTTTCTTAAACGGTTATAAAAAATTCCCACAAAAACTTGCGTATGTGGGATTTTTTTTGTACCTTTGCACTCGAAACAACAAACCCCAATAAAGGTATATGCAAAAACATCTCTTATTTTTGGTAACGCTTTTGGTTACCGTTGCATATAGCGTCTCAGCGCAAGAAGGGATATACGGGCATGAGCATACCGATGTGCTCAAGCTCCGCGTGGGATATGGCCGCCAGGTGGACACATACCTTAGCCCGATGGCATACACCGGTATGCAGTACGGTTTGGGCAACGAGTGGTGGCAAGCCTTCCGCCAGGACACGAAATTGGGCAAAATCGGCAAGTTAGCGAACTGGGGACATGTCGGCCGTGTTGATATTTCTGTTATCAACTATACTAATCCTGCCCGTTCCAATAGCTTCATCGGCGTACAAGTGGCGGCAGGATGGGGTGCTTTCTATTGCTGGAAATGGATAGACGACCGCCTCAAAGTCCATGTGGGACCGTATTGGGAAGGAAGTTTTGCCATGCGTAGTCAGGGCAGTAATGTCAATAAAGTTGTTTCTTTTGACATTGCGGTAGATGTGATGGCAATGGGCGGCGTGAGTTGGTCGTTCTATGGCAAGAAAACCAGTTACCG
>ONQO01000037.1 GCA_900319995.1 uncultured Bacteroidales bacterium | reverse complement strand
TTCTGCCGCGTGTAGCCAAACGCGATTCGCGTTACGGACACTTATTGCATGATTTTCTGGCTGATACGCAAGCCAAATTACTGGTCAACCCTACCGGTAATTTCGTTATCGGAGGACCTCATGGAGATACAGGTCTGACCGGACGCAAAATCATTGTGGACACATATGGTGGTCGCGGAGCACACGGCGGAGGTGCTTTTAGTGGTAAAGACCCGTCCAAAGTGGATCGCTCGGCAGCCTATGCCGCACGATGGATCGCCAAACATCTGGTGGCGGCTGGAGTGGCACACGAAGCCTTGGTACAAGTCAGTTATGCTATAGGCATAGCCGAACCTGTATCGCTGTATGTCAACACGTATGGCACAGCGATGGTTCCTCTCAGCGATGCAGAAATAGCCGAAGTCGTTGCGAAGTTGTTTGATTTGCGCCCCGCTGCCATTATTCGCAACCTCAAACTCACACAACCTATGTACGAAGAAACCGCCAAGTACGGACATGTCGGACGAACGAACGAAGTAGTGACTAAGACGTTCTTCGACTCCGAGGGTAACACGTACACACGCGAAGTGGAATTGTTCACTTGGGAGAAATTGGACAGATTGGAGCTGGTCAAAGAGGCATTTAACATTGATAAATGAAATAGAAATACTTATGATTCGTAAGCGGACATGGATGGTCATTGCTATCGTAGTAGGAGCAGTACTGATAGATCAAGTCATCAAATTATACGTTGCAACGCACTTTGCATTAGGCGAAAGTGTAGAGTTGACGTCTTGGTTTCATATTTGCTATATTGAAAACAATGGAATGGCATTCGGGATTGAGTGGTTCTCCAAATTGGCTCTAACCATCTTCCGTTTGATTGCGGTAGGACTGCTCGGATGGTACACTCATGTGCTTATCCGTAAAGAAAACGTACGTAATGGATACATCGCCACGATCGCTTTTATCATTGCCGGCGCACTCGGAAACATCATAGACTGTGTCTTTTACGGCAAATTGCTGCAAGGCGGAAACTGGTTCTTCGGACGAGTGGTGGATATGTTCTATTTCCCGCTCATCCGAAATAGTGCAGGAGAAGTCATCTTCTTCAAACCTGTCTTTAACTTCGCGGACTCGTGTATCACATGCGCTGTCATTGTTATTCTGCTGTTCTACTTTAAGGAATTAAACGGTAAGGAAAAGAAAGAAGAATAATTCTATGCCTCATAGATATCGGTACATAGTATTTCTTGTTTTGGCTCTCCTTGTACTCTCCGGTTGCCGTCCCAAAGGAATCTTGCGCTCAGGAGAAATGAGGGAGATTTTGATTGATTTGCACAAAACGGACGCGATGTTACAGGTAACAGGCAGAACACATACGGCAACCGAAATCAAAACGATTTACTACGCGCAAGTACTTGAAAAACATGGTATAACGCAAGCTCAGTTTGATTCCTCTCTCGTTTGGTACACGGCACATCCCCAACTCTTTGACAAGATTTATCCGAAAGTAATGGCAGACTTGAAAGAAGAAGAGGAGAAGTTTGTGGCTTTGCATGAAGACGAACTGAATCTGCAACCGGGAGGTATATCAAAAATAGTTACGCAGGACACCAAAAGAACCTTCACCAAAGAAGAAATGGACAGTGTCTTGTGGATCATGCGCAACGGCTACCCCACTCTTTGGAAACCATTACTATGCGATACGATTTCTCTATCAGTGCATGATTCTGTAAATCAACTCTTTCCAAAGGTCGGCATCCTTGGCGGACGGGTTGTTGATTCCCTTGAGACGCGCATCAGTTTCGCGCAAATAGCCGATAATTAGAAACGTTTTTCCAGCCGGATAGCGCTTCGCTGCCGTTGCATAATCCTTCACAAAATAAGGATTTATTCCTAATTCACGTGCAACGATTGCCTGACTCTTGTCCGGCATATAATGATACATCAGCAAATTGGAAAAAAAAGTATATAAGGGAGCCATTTCACGAATCATTGGATGGTCCTTACTCCCCGCGAAATACTGCGTTATACGATTGGCTTTGACAATATCCCCCCGGATTAGAGCTGCTTGGAGTTCCATAATGTTATAATCCTTGGATATACCGATATTGCGTTCTACAAGTGCAGTATCTATCGTATTCACACCTTCCGGACGCCCGTCTATCAGTTTCTGCAATGCGCCTGCTATAGCGGATAAATCCGTGCCAATATAATCTGCTAACAAAGGAGCCACACGGGGATCAATTTTCAGTTGGATATTGAGAGAGGAGAGTTGAGAGTTGCGCTCCGCAATATACGCGTTAATCCAACGTTCCACTTCATAGTCGCGCAATTTGTCGCTTTGCAGCCACACTACATCCGGATGTTCGGATACTTTCTTCCAAAGGCCCTGTCTCTTGTCCGGCTTTCCGTTATAGCAGATAACAAGCACCGTTTGCGGCATCATATTATCAAGATACGCGCCTAACGAATCCCATTTCTTAATTGCTTGCGCCTCGCGTACTATGACCACCTTGCGTCCGCCCATCATGGCAAAACCGCGCGCAGCACCGATAATTGGCGATATATCGGCTCCTTGTAAATCACGACCGTATACGACTTGCTGGTCAAACTCACGAGCCATATCATCAAGCGCATTAGAGGCGATAAACTCATATACCTGATCGGTATAATAGGGTTCTTCACCGCACAATATATATATTGGCGCGTATGTACCCGCGCGCAGCGCACGCATTATATCTTCATATTTCTTTACCATCAACTTCTGACTTCTGACTTCTAACTTCTATTCCCAATGTCTGTCTTTCGCGAAGAAACGCATTGCTCCGTGTAGCAGAATTTCCATTACCATATGACGCGCGTACGAAGGACTGTACATACGGATTCGTTGGGCGTTCTTCATACGTTCCTGCATGGTGTGGTACTTGCGGATTATACGTACTTTGGTAGTCGTCTTTGAGGATTTCGGAGCCATTACACGTCCCATTAACAAATCTTCTATCAGACGTTCTGCCCTATCCTTGCATTGGTCGGTATAGAAAGGAGCCTCTTCGCGGGGAAGTCCAAGACCATGCACACAAATCCACATAAACAATTGCCAAACATCCATGAAATGCAATGCATTCAGATTTCGTTTGAGTTGCTGACGGTCTATTTGCTCCGCATAATGATGTAATAGCAATGCTACATCGCAAATCTGGCGCATATTGGCTCCGTTTGTGGTCATATGTTCCCACGAATGTATCATCACGAACATTGCGTTGAACGTCGGATCCGGCACTGTAACCTCCAAGCCGGCTACAGATATCCGTTCCCCCTTGTTCATTCCTTCCTTTTCCATCCTTGCATAGCGCCTTGCGTCTATAGGATGTTGCATGTTGATAGTTACACGGTGTATTTCTATTGACACTCCGTCAGCTATCAGATTATAATGCTTGTAGTGGTCCAACTCTTCGTCAAACTTCAGCGCCGCGGGAAACGTCTCACGCATCACAGCACAAGACTGATGATACTGCTCTTGTCCTACAAATAAATCGATATCGCCCCACGCGCGTTGTTGAAGTTCGGGATACAATGCTGCCAATCCTGCTCCTTTCATCAATACTGCTTGAATCCCTGCTTTCTCCAATGCCTTCCAGGATACGGACAATATATGCTGCAAATGGACTTGTTGCTGCATGTTTTGAAGGCATATGCCTTTCATCTGCATACGCGCTTGGGGAGGTATATCTTCCTGACTCAGCACATGAGGAAAAACCAATGCAGCTGTTCCTTGGTTGCAATGAAGACGCAATAATCGCTCTGTCTCTTCTACCGCCCATAGAGTGTCTCCGCCCCATAAAGCGGCGCGTACCAACGATAAATATGTATCCGTTATATTCAAATTCTCCATTCTCAATTCTCCATTCTCAATTCTCCATTCTCAATTCTCAACTCTCAATTCTCCATTCTCAATTCTCCATTCCCTACGCGCTGTGTGTCTTGCGCGTCAAGATGGAACGCATGGTTAAAAAGAAATATTTTACATCCGTACGAAACGGATGTTCCAAATACTCCGTCAGGTATTTGTCCTCACTTGCAAACAATTCCTCAAAGGTGTCCGGATGGTCAATATAGAACGGAGGAATTAACCCCGGTTTAGTCTTCGTACGTTTATCCTGCAACCATTCGGGATATGTGTCAAACATCGTCTTGCTGATAGGACGTACACCTACTAATTTGACATCTCTTTTGAACCAGTTGATAAGCATTGGTAACTCGTCTAACCAGTACTTGCGCAAGAATTTGCCCCAGGTAGTGATACGCCAATCATCATTGGACTTGTCCGAAATATCCATTCCTCCACGAGCATCGAACACGTATTTCTGGATATACTCCGCATAAGGATGCATAGTCCTCATTTTGTAGAAATACTTGATTTCTTTGTTCTTACAAACACGTGGCAGTTTGATTAGCGGGCCATATACTTTGATTTGCTCTTGGGGATATGGTTGTGAATGACGATGCGCAAAGACATATTCGATATGTCCCATTGGCACTATCTCATCTACTTCGAAACCGCAATAATAAAGTCGTCCCAACACTTCTGTCTTGCTCAACATGCGTTTACGCCCTTTGGTAATATCATAGTACAAGCGGCTTGTCAACATCAGTCGTGGCAGAACACGTTTGCGGAAGAAATAAAAACAATACATCACCCAATTCAAAATGGGCGGATACTTTGCTAATATCTTCGACTTGATATATTCCTGAGGACGATAGCAACATATATAACGTCCCTCATCTGGCAACTTCTGATTGATGATACAAAAACGTCTGTTGATTCCTTTCGCGTCATTCAGAAGCGTCAAATCCACGATTGTCTGATATTGATAGTCAGGTATTTGCAAAAAGGCAAAACGATTTCGGTCGCATATAGCTTTCGTTTGTCTGGAGTCTAACCGTGCTTTTTCCAATAACATCTGATAATCCTCTTCTGTCGTCACAGACAATACAGACTGCCGGATGGATCGCATGGAAACCGTCGAACGGGGTTCATCGGGACGGGTTACAACGGCGTCTTTACGTTGCTCTATTTGCATGGCAGGAACGGTCATATTGGTGGCATACTTCCAATAATGCTCCATCAGCACAACGACGGTCTCGATAGCACCAACCACTAATATGGTCCACATGGCAACATTTGGCGACAATCCCCACGAAAATTTCGGCAGTATCCACCAACTGAGACCGATTAATATGCCGGCATCAGCCACTAATGCAAAAAATGCCTGCCAAAACCAAGTCTCTTTGTAGGAGCGATAGACCTGGACAATCATGCCAACTAATACCCATAGCACAGCCAATACGCCGAACATCGCCCAATATATACCTATGGAAGTCTTATCCGCCGCAAAACGCCACACCATACATAGCAACGCGGCTATACTCCATATAATCAGGTCTATAATGACCCTTCTATACCATCCTTCACGAATCATAGAGTCAAACAATTCTTTATCCGTTTCATTGCTTCTTGTATCTCTTCCGTGCTTATCGCATAGGACAATCGGATACACTCCGGACAACCAAACGCGCTACCGGATACTACTGCCACATGGGCTTTCTCCAATAGTTTCTCAGTCACTTCGTCCCCGGTGCCTATTGCACTGACATCAGGGAACAGATAGAATGCACCTTGCGGCTCATGGAATCGGAATCCGGGTATCTCCGATGCCAAATGACAAATCAACTCTCTGCGTTCGGCAAATACACGTCTCATCTCTTCTACACATTCCTGTGAACCGCTAACGGCGACTTCTGCCGCTTTTTGAGCAACCATAGTGGCACATGTGCACTGCTGACCTTGTAAACGCACGCAACCGGAGAGTAACGCCTTGTTTTTTGTCATTAGCCACCCTACTCGATAACCTGTCATAGCATAGGCCTTGCTCACTCCGTTAATCAGTATCAGCCTGTCTTCCAATTCCGGGAAGGACGCCATGCTCAATGACTCTGTGCCATAAGTAAGGCATGAATAAATCTCATCGGATAAAACCGCCACTTCAGGATATTCACGCAAAACTGCCACAAGTGATTCCAATTGCGATTGGGAATATACGGAGCCGGTAGGATTGTTCGGAGAACATAAAATAAGCATACGCGTACTATGCGTAAGTGCATTGCGCAAGTCCTCAGGTGAAAGACAATAATCGTCCTCATAGCGAGTCGGAACAAGCACAGCCTTGCCTTCCGCCAACTTGACCATTTCGCTGTAACTTACCCAACTCGGCGTAGGGATAACCACTTCGTCACCAGGATTGACAACAGCTTGGATAGCATTATAGATAGCCATCTTGGCTCCAACGGAAACCAATACATCCTCTCCTTTCCACAGGATGCTGTTACCGGTAACGCCATTTTGCTGCATAGCTATTGCTTCTCGTAAGGACATGATACCGGGCACAGGACCATAATGCGACCAATGATTGTCCACGGCTTCTTTCGCCGCACGGCGGATATGTTCGGGGGTAGCAAAATCCGGTTCTCCGAGAGACATGCTTACTACGTCTATCCCTGCCGCTCGCATTTCTCTGCAACGCGCTGCCATCGCTAAACTCTGCGACGCGGATATGTTGTTGACTCGTTTTGAAATCTGCATTTTTTGTCGTGTTTTTATAGCAAAAACCTTTGCGAGCGCAAAGGTACGAAAATTATTCCATATACACAAGTATTTTCCGTTAATTTTTTAGATTACTGCTTTTTTACTTCATTTTTAATCTAAATTTGCACATGTGCAAAAAAAGTTGTACCTTTGCAATTGATTTTTATTTTACCTATGCAAGACGAACGATACCTGCGCTTATTAAGCGAAAAATTCCCGAACACGCAATCTGTTATCACAGAGTTGATTAATCTCCGCGCTATTCTCTCGTTGCCAAAAGGCACTGAGCATTTTGTCAGTGACCTCCATGGTGAATCAATGGCATTCATTCACATGATCAAGAATGCATCGGGCGTTGTACGCAAAAAAGTGGATGAGGTGTATGGAAACACCATAACGGAGGAAGAAAAACGTGCGCTCTGCGCATTGATTTACTATCCGGATGAGCGCATCGAGTTGATTAAGCGATTCTATGCCGGAGAAGAAGTGGACGGGATTTTGAATATCAATTCACAAATCTCAAATCTTAAATCATTGAAAGAATGGTACCGTCGCCGTTTACATCAGGTAGTGGAAATTGCGCGTGCTGTTACTATCAAATACAGCCGGTCGAAAGTACAGAAACTGCTCCCCAAAGATTATGCCTATATTATCGGAGAACTCCTTCACGAGTCTAATCTGGAACAGCATGACCGGCAAACGTATTACAATGCCATTATTGAGGCCATTATAGAAACAGGTTGTTCGGATCATTTACTGATTGTTATCAGTTATCTTATTCATTCATTAACAATTGATACGTTACATATTGTCGGAGACATCTTTGATCGTGGACCGGGAGCCTCTAAAATCCTTGACGTTCTCGCTACTGTGCGTGATTATGATATTCAATGGGGTAACCACGATATAGAATGGATGGGTGCAATGGCGGGCAACCTTGCACTGCTGGCTACAGTATTACGCGTCAGTATCCGATACGCCAACATAGAAACCCTCGAAGAGGGATACGGCATTAACCTGCTGCCCCTTGCCAATTTCGCAATGGAGACCTACGGAGATGACCCTTGTACTATTTGGCAGACAAAAGATTTCGAGAATAACCCGAGACTTACTCGTTCGGCTCAATTGATGGCTAAGATGCACAAAGCCATTTCCATCATACAGTTTAAACTGGAAGGTCAAACAGTTCTGCGCCATCCTGAATGGCATATGGATCACCGGGCACTGCTGGATAAGATTGATTTCAACACCTACACCATCACGTTGGACGGCGTCAACTACCCGCTTCTGGACACGAACCTGCCGACTATTGATCCTAAGAATCCATACGCACTCAATCAATATGAGCAAGACCTGATGAACCAATTATGGCGTTCGTTCCGTAAGAGCGAGAAGATGCAGCGACATCTGCGCATGCTCTACGAACACGGATCACTCTATCTCGTACGCAACGGTTTCCTGCTCTATCATGCCGCCATTCCGATGAACCAGGATGGCACCTTTACCGAAACGGATGTATGTGGACAACGAGTTAGCGGCAAGGCACTCATGGAACGCACGGATTCCATCATCCGGCAAGCTTATTACGCCGAAGGAAAAGAAAAAGAGAACGCACTCGACTATATGCTCTACCTATGGGAAGGTGAATTCTCGCCTTTATACAACAAGGATAAAATGACTACTTTTGAGCGTTATTTTCTGAGCAAATGCGAAGCATGGGATGAACATAAAGGGGCATATTTCTCCCTCGCTGATAACGAACAGGTTTGCAAAAACATTCTTAAAGAGTTCGGACTTAATCCTGCGACGGGACGTATCGTAAACGGACATGTGCCCGTTCGCACAATCAAAGGCGAAACACCTATGCGTGCCAACGGAAAACGATTTGTCATTGATGGAGGATTCTCTAAACCCTATCAAGAGAAAACGGGTATCGCCGGTTACACACTTATCTACAACAGCCATGGTATACAACTCGTTGAGCATGAATCATTTGAGTCCAGAGAACAAGCCATTCTCTCCGGCTCGGACATCCATAGCCGCACACTACTACAGGACTTCTCCGACCATCGTATCCGCATCAAAGATACTGACAAAGGAAAAGAGTTGCTCGAACAGATCACATCCCTCGAACAACTCCTTAATTCCTACCGGAACGGTTCCATTCGGGAACGGTAATTCCGCAAACGGCATTACACCGGACACTCGGTTTCTATTCGACCGTGACCGACTTGGCGAGGTTGCGTGGCTGGTCCACGTCACACCCTTTGACGACAGCGATATGATAGGCCATCAGTTGAAGCGGTATCACGGTCAACAGCGGCGTCAGGCACTCCTCCGTTTCCGGCACCTCGATGATATAATCCGCAATACGGCTGACGAGTGTATCGCCCTCCGTCACGATGGCGATGACCTTACCCTTCCGGGCTTTGATCTCCTGGATATTGCTAACCACTTTCTCGTAGGTTCCGCAATGCGGCGCCACCACCACGACCGGCATCTCCTGCGAAATCAGGGCTATCGGTCCGTGCTTCATTTCGGCTGCCGGATACCCCTCCGCATGAATATAGGAAATCTCTTTCAGTTTGAGCGCACCTTCCAGGGACACGGGGAAGTTGTAGCCTCTTCCTAAATATATAAAGTTCTGCGCATATGTAAAAGTCTTGGCGAAATCGGAGATCCGTTTGTTCTGCCCGAGGACGCGTTCTATCTTTCACCTTTCATCTTACACTTTATATTCTTTCTTTCATTCGTGACAGTGCTTCTTCGCAGTCTTCGCGTTTGGAGAATGCGGAAAAACGCACATACCCTTCTCCGGACTGTCCGAAACCGACACCCGGCGTACACAAAACACGGCATTCGTTGAGCAGATGGTCGAAGAACGTCCATGAATCCCAACCATGCGGAGCATGACACCATATATATGGCGCATTGACACCTCCGTAGGCTTCGTACCCCATCTCTTGCAGCCGTTGCCGAATGAGATGCGCCGTGCCTAAGTAAAAATCCAGATTGGCGCGTATGCCGGCATGTCCTTCCTGTGTGTAGGTAGCCAACGCAGCGCGCTGGGAGATATACGAAGTTCCGTTGTACTTGGTACATTGTCTCCGCAGCCACATGGCTTGCAGTCCTGTCTCTTTGGGCACCACCGTGTAACCGCAACGGACGGAAGTGAAACCGGCACTCTTGCTGAAACTTCTCACCTCTACCGCCACCTCTTTGGCGCCTTCTATCTCATAAATACTGTGAGGGATATCCGGTTGCGTGATATAGGCTTCGTAGGCGGCATCAAAAATGATGATACTCCCGTTGGCTCGGGCATATTTCACCCACTCTGCCAGCTGGGCATGCGTCAGCACGGTGCCTGTCGGGTTATTCGGGAAACAGAGATAAATGATATCCGCTTTCTGCTTGGGCAATTCCGGCACGAAGCCGTTCTCAGCATGACAGGGCAACCAGATGACCGGTCTTCCCGCCATGATGGAGGCATCCGCATACGCCGGATAAGACGGATCCAGTATCGCTACGCGGTTGTCCGAGGAAAATAGTTCGCTCAGGTTGCCCAAGTCACTGCCGGCACCTTCTCCGATGAACACCTCCGATAGTTCCAGTTGAATTCCTTTGGGTGCAAAATCATGCTCGATGATACATTGGCGCAACCAGTCGTAGCCTTCTTCCAGACAGTACCCTCGGAACGTGTCCGCCTGCCCAAGTTCACCTGCCGCCTGCTGCATAGCCTGCACGATAACAGCCGGTAACGGACGCGTCACGTCGCCTACTCCCATACGCAATATAGGTTGTCCCGGATGCGCCGCCAAAAACGCATTCGCTCGGTCGCCTATCTCCTTGAACAGATAGTTCTCTTCCAAGTTCTGATAATTGGTATTCTTTTTCATAATGGTCAATCATTTGGATTCAATTCTCCGCGAAACACTTCGGTTGCTCCGCCGGTCATATAAACGGGTCGGTCTTCGTTCTCCCAACTTACTTGCAAGTCACCTCCGGGAAGATGAACGGTAACGGTACGGTCTGTCACACCCTGCCGTATAGCAGCCACCGTTGCCGCGCAGGCCCCGGTTCCGCAGGCCAACGTGATTCCGGAACCACGCTCCCACACGCGCACGTCCAATTCTTTTTTATTGCGTACGCACACGAACTCCACATTGGTTCCTTCCGGGAAATGGGAATGGGTACCGATTTGTTGGCCGAGAGTCCGCAGTTCGTCTTCGGGAATGACGGAGTTACGGAAAAATACGGCATGCGGATTGCCCATATTGACCGACATATAGCCTGTAGGATTGTTTTTCAAAGGCAGTACGCCCTGCTGCACACGGGGCACACCCATGTTCACCGTCACCTGGTTCACCTGTCCGCCTGCTATGTGCAACGTCAGCATACGGATGCCGGCAAGCGTCTCTATGAAAATACGCGGTTGGCTGCATAATCCGCTCTCGTACAGATACTTGCCTACACAACGGATAGCATTGCCGCACATCTGTGCTTCGCTACCGTCCGCATTGAATATACGCATCCGGGCATCCGCTTCCGTGGATGGCAGAATGAGCACAAGCCCGTCGGAACCGATGCCGGTATGACGCTCGGAGACGCGACGCGCCAGAGCGGGTATATCCGTATTCCTGAGCATCGCCTCCGTGTCCGGCGGGAAACAGTCAATATAGACATAATCGTTTCCCAACCCGTGCATTTTGATAAAACTTATCTTTCCCTTTTCCTCTTTCATTTTTACACCTTACACCTTACACCTTACACCGTACACTTTACACCATACACCGTACACCATACACCGTACACCTTTTCCCTTTTCACCTTTCACCTTTCACTTTTCACCTTAATGTATGAACATTAATTCTCTGTATTTGGGCAGCGTCCACAACTCGTCATCCACAATCAGTTCAAGCGCATCCGCGTGTTCGCGTATCTCGGCCATCAGCGGCAGAACGGTATCATGATACGCAACCGCTTTGCTGCGCTCGTCGGGTTGACGGTTCGCTTTGTGACGGGCCTCAGTCATCTTCTCCACCCCTTCAAATATGGCGCCGGAATGGTGTTCTATCTGCTTGATGATGCTGTAATCCATTTCGTTGAGACTGGCTGTCTCGTCGGCGGAGAACACCTGTTTGACAGCCAGCACGTTCTGCAGCAACATCGTCTGGTAGCGTTTGGCGGCAGGCAGCACATGATTGACTACAAGGTCGCCCATCACACGGCTTTCTATCTGCAGTTTCTTGACGTACGTCTCCCATTTGACTTCGCTTCGGCTGTGCAGTTCGGCTTCACTGAGTACGCCTGTGCGCTCAAACATCCTGACGGTTGGAGAGAGTAAGTAGTTGTCAATGATTTTGGGAACACTCGTTTCACAATCCAAGCCGCGCTGCACAGCTTCGGCTTTCCATTCGTCACTGTAGCCGTTTCCGTCAAAACGGATGGCCTTGCAGGCGACGATATATTTCTTGATGACGTCAAACAGCACACGCTCTTTGGCTTCGCCTTTCTCGATACGGGCATCCACCTCGTCCTTGAACAGCATCAGTTGTTCGGCTACCACGGCATTGAGAGCCAGCATCGCCGCACCGCAGTTGGCGGACGAGCCGACAGCGCGGAACTCGAAGCGGTTGCCGGTGAAGGCGAACGGCGAAGTACGGTTACGGTCCGTATTGTCCAGCAGAATCTCCGGGATGTTCGCAATGCCGAGTTTCATCTCTTTCTTGGCATTGATGATAATCGCCTCTTCGGCTTTTGCGTGCTCCAACTTGTCCAGCACGGCACTGATCTGCTTGCCCAGAAAAACGGATATGATTGCCGGCGGGGCTTCGTTGGCGCCGAGACGGTGCTCGTTGGTGGCACTGACGATGGAGGCTTTGAGCAGGCCGTTGTGACGCTGAACCGCCATCAGAACATTGACCAGAAACGTGATGAACTGCAGGTTCTGATAGGGGTTCTTGCCCGGAGCAAGCAGATTGATGCCCGTGTTGGTCTGCAGCGACCAGTTGCAGTGCTTGCCGCTACCGTTCACGCCGGCATACGGTTTCTCATGCAGCAATACGCGGAAATGATGCTTCGCCGCCACACGCTCCATGATACTCATGATGAGCAGGTTATGGTCATTGGCCAGATTGACATCTTCGAAGATAGGCGCCATCTCGAACTGATTGGGTGCCACCTCATTATGGCGCGTACGCACAGGAATACCCGCTTTCAGCGCCTCGTACTCCAATTCGCGCATAAACGCCAGCACACGGGCCGGTATCGCTCCGAAATAATGGTCCTCCAACTGCTGGCTCTTGGCGCTGTTGTGACCCATGAGCGTACGCCCCGTCAGCATCAGGTCCGGACGGGCGTTGTAGAGCGCTTCGTCCACCAGAAAATACTCCTGCTCCCATCCCAGATTGGCATGCACATGCTTCACCTGTTTGTCAAAGTACGCACATACCTCGCGTGCCGCGTGACACAATGCCGCTGTCGAGCGGATGAGCGGCGTCTTGTAGTCCAGCGCTTCGCCGGTATAGGCCACAAAAACCGTCGGAATACACAGCGTATCGCCGATGAGGAACACCGGGCTCGAAGGGTCCCAGGCCGAGTAACCGCGCGCCTCGAATGTGTTCCGGATTCCGCCGCTCGGGAACGAGGACGCATCCGGCTCCTGCTGGTAGAGACTGTCACCGCTGAACTCCTCCAACAGTATGCCGTTCTTGAGCGTGAAGAACGCATCGTGTTTTTCCGCAGTGCCGCCGGTGAGAGGCTGGAACCAGTGCGTAAAATGGGTTGCACCGCGCTCTATCGCCCATTTGCGGATTCCTATCGCCACCACGTTCGCTATCTCGCGATGAATCGTACGACCGTTGTCCACATCGTCAAAAAGCTGGTCCAGCACCTCCTGCGCGATATACTCCTTCATTTTTTCGCGGGTGAACACGTCGCGCGCATAATAGTCCTTCACTTTGCCTTCCGGCACTTCCACTTCGACCGGTTTATGGTCAAATGCGGATTTTAACGCTTCAAAACGAATATTACTCATACTTTTGATGCTGTTTTTTGTTTTCAATCCGATTAAAATTCAAAATTCGCCGCAAAAGTACACAAAATTTTTCATATATGCAAGAAAATTCGTAAAATTTTCAGTCAAAAGTCAAAAGTCGAAGGTCTAAAGCAAGAAAAAACGCCCCGAAGAGCGTTTTTTTGCATTTTTTCATTTTCTCATTTTCTCATTTCGGAGGATTCCGGAGATTCCGAACCTCATGGGATATAAAAAAAGCAGTATGCACGATTCGTGCGCACCGCTTAACCACATTTTCAGTTATTTGTCGTCATAATGCTCTTCGAGTTGAATGACAAGGACATACACATGTTCATCATAGATGTCATAAATTATCCTGTCATGCGCAGTTATATGACGGGAATAGGTAATGTCTTTCCCCCCAACCAATGGTTCAGGATGGCCTATCCCCGTTCGAGGATGCTCCATAATGTCCAACAAGATGGAAGTAGCCTTTTTGAACAACTGAGGATTGGACTTCTTCCACTTTTTCAGCGTTTTACCGGCTGATCTGGAATACTCAACGGCGTACATCATAGGCTATCGAAATATTGCAGCATCTCAGCCTTGTTGTTACACCGGATGGTCTCTCCTTGTTGCGACTCTTTTCTTGCCTTATTGATACGCCGACGTAACGCAGGCGTAATGGATGCCGTTGGGTCTGACTCCGACGGTACGTCCTTTACCAAAAAGAAGTCCAACAGTCTGATAGACGACAAAAATTGAACCGCTCTTTGGTCCTTCGGATTAAATGATAGCATTACTGTCTGCATAGGATTCATGCGTGTTGCTGCTTCCATAATTTACCCTTTCTTTCAAATTCCGCTGCAAAGGTACGAAAAATATTTGGAATATACAAGAAAAATTTAAAAATTTTTCAGTCAAAAGTCAAAAGTCGAAGGTCGAAAGGGTCGTTTACCACTCTTTTACCAGGCACTCTCGCAACCATTTCGCGACCATTACGGACGTCACAGTACAGTGCTTTTCGCGTGTTTGCCTATTTTGTCATTTTCGCATTTTGTCATCGTACTGACAGGTCGCGGTGTGGTCGCGGGGAGGTGGTGGATTTGCCTCCTTCCCCTCTATACTTCGGCTGACTGGGTTGCAGAGCCTCTTAGTAGGTCTATACCTATTATATAGGGTATAGACTACCCTACTAAGGGGGCTTCACTGCTACCCGTCAAAAATTTGCTGCAAAAAAGAGCCCCGAAGAGCTCTTTTGTCGATTAAGCGGTATTTTTACCGTACTGCTTGGCCCTGAATGGTATAGAGTTTGTCATCACGGAGCACATAGACCTGTCCTTCACGAATCAGTTTCTGCGCCGGATTGGCAGGATTGACGTACACCTTCGGTGCCCCTGTCGGATCATTCGCCGTATAAACAGCTTTGAGTACGATACCGTCTTTCAAATCACCGCTCTGAACCTCCCATTTGAGGAAAGTGAAACCGTCAATCTTCGGAGCTACAGGAACTTGCAGCGTCAACGGCTCCATATACAGCAGTTCGTCATCCTGCTTGAGATAACTCAGCTGTACCGTCTGTTCCTCGAAATGCAGGCCAGTGGAAACACCGATAATATTGAGGAAATCACACCATACGGCTTTTGCCTTGTACAAGTCGATATAATCCATCGGCACATAGAGGATACAGGTTTTCTTGTCCACATTCTGTACGGCACGCTCCGTAATCGTCTGCGGGGTAAGGGCGTAGTTATAAATGGCCTTCAAGGCAGCGCAGTTATAGAACGCATCCTGATTGATGGTCGTTACCGATTCGGGAATAACCACCGTCTGCAACGCCGTACAACCCTCCAGCACACTGGTAGCCACAGTCTTGATGCCTTCCGGGAAAGTGAGACTCTTCAAAGACGTACAATAGATGAACGCACTCGACCCGATAGAAGTCACGGACGCAGGGATAGAAACACCTTTCAGCATCGAGCAACTCTTAAACGCGGACTGACCAATCGAAGTGACGCTCTTCGGCAACACAATCGTATCCAATTGGCTCATCGAATTGCACAAACCGGAAGGGATGCTCTCCACCTTGTCGCCGAACGTGAACTTGGTGATTTTGGAACTCGTGCTGTAGAACGGTGCACTGTCTTCCGAACCGATGGAACACGAAACCGGATTCCACGTAACCGAAGTAAGCGGACATCCCACAAAGGCCTTGTTTCCCATCGAAGTGATGGTACTCGGGATAGTTACCGATGTCAGTTTGCAGTTATAGAACGCACGCTGGCCGATGGTAGTCAGACCTTCATGCAGATTGATTTCTTTCAGCGACGTACAGCCGTAGAACGCATCCTGGCTGACGGTAATCAAGGTCGCCGGCAGTTCAATCGTCTCCAGCGCCGTACAGCCCTCCAAGAAACTGATGGGTAGCGTCTTTTGCGTCACGGGCAGGTTGATGGATTTCAAACTCGTGCAGTACATGAACGCATACTGACCGAGCGAGCTGACCGAAGGCGGCAACACAATCGTGTCAATCAGACTCATGTTCTTGCACAGATACGCCGGAATAGTCTCAACCTGGTCGCCGAACGTGAATTTGGTGATTTTGGAACTCGTGCTGTAGAACGGTGCCGAATCGTCCGAACCGATAGAGCATGTAACCGGTTTCCACGTAACCGAAGTAAGCGGACATCCCACAAAGGCTTTGTTTCCCATCGAAGTGATGGTACTCGGAATAGTCACCGATGTCAGTTTGCAATTATAGAACGCACGCTGGCCGATGGTTGTCAGACCTTCATGCAGATTGATTTCTTTCAGCGACGTACAGCCGTAGAACGCATCCTGGCTGATGGTAATCAAGGTTGCCGGCAGTTCAATCGTCTCCAGCGCCGTACAGCCCTCAAAGAAACTAACCGGCAGCGTCTTTTGCGTCACGGGCAGGTTGATGGATTTCAAACTCGTGCAGTACATGAACGCATACTGACCGAGCGAGGTAACCGAAGGCGGTATGACAACCGTTTCCAGTTTGCTCATGTTCTTGCACAGATACGCCGGAATAGTCTCAACCTGGTTACCGAACGTGAACGAGGTGATTTGCGAACTCGTGCTATAAAACGGTGCCGAATCGTCCGTACCGATGGAGCATGTAGGCGGCAGCCATGTGACAGTAGTCAGCGGGCAACCCGAGAATGCCTTATTGCCGATGGAAGTAACCGTACTCGGGATTGTTACGACACTGAGGTTACAGTTGTAGAACGCACGCTGTCCAATACTTGACAGACCCTCTTCCAAGTTCACGCTGCCCAATTTGACACAGCCATAGAAAGCGTCCGTACTTATTGAGGTAACAGAAACAGGTAGTGTAACGGACTGCAAATTCGAGCACCCCTCAAAAGCCGATGTGCCCAACGATGTCACCGGATAGGTATAAGCATTCCATGTGATAGAAGCAGGAATAGTCACGGACGTGTACTCCTTGTACACCGACTGGTCCGAACTCTGGTCCTTCACCAGTTGGGCGGTGGTGTTGCCCAACGAATAATACAAACCGTCAATCTTCACGGTTTCCGCATAGAGCGTTACTGCGCACAGCAGCACCGCTGCAAGAGTGTAAAACTTTTTCATATGTGTAATTGTTTTGTTTTCCAAACCTTTGCGGCGGCAAAGGTACGCAAAAAAAATGACATACGCAAGAGTATGCCACTTTTTTTTACTTTCTGACGCATATTTTAGCGAATAAGCACTTTTTTCGTGTACCATTTTCCGCCTGTGTATGCTTTGAGGAAATAGACACCGATGGGCAGTTGGTGACTTGCAGCGGACAGTTGGTAATGGTCGATGTCCCCTTCATAAACACCCAATAATTTGCCGGACACGTCCACTAAATAGAGAATACCGTCGCCGTGAGGAATAGTGATTTCACCGCTCTCCAAGTCCTTTATTTCAAACGGATTGGGAATAAAGTCACTTTCTATTTCCTCATCATCCGTCGGGTCGTTTTGGCAGGAAGTCATTGTGCTGAATTCCACAATCGTGCGCACCAGCATATCATTTAGATGCTCTACTTTGAGGCTGTCCGTGGTCGGTTTGAGGTGTGTGTGACCGATTCCGGAATCGTCGGTTAGGAAGAACGATGTTCCGTTAGTAGCAAGTGCCATTGAACGGAGCAAGTATTCCCCACTCTCGCCTAATCCGCTACATACAACAGGAACAATACGCACTCCAAGTGCGGCGGCGTTCAAGATTTGCTCGTGAAGTAGCGCCTTTGTGGCAGAATCCTGATGGCAGGGAGCATCTAATACAAGGAATGCGATACGTGCACGCGCAGAAACGTCCCATCCGGCACTATTCATAGTCGCCATTA
>ONQO01000039.1 GCA_900319995.1 uncultured Bacteroidales bacterium | reverse complement strand
AAAGACGGCTATCTGGAAATAAACACCTCGCAACGGTCTTCAAAAGAAGCAAGCAAGCATCATTTGAAATGGGCGGTGGAGCAGGCTTTGTCTATGGCTTGCGACGAAGTGACGCACGGCGACGGCTATCCGGGATGGGCACCTAATCCGAAGTCGGCGTTGTTAGAAAGCGTCCAAAAGGCATATAAAGAACTTTTCAAGAGCGAACCGAAAGTGCTGGCTATTCATGCCGGACTGGAGTGCGGGCTGTTTTTGGAGAAATACCCGTATCTGGACATGGTGTCCATCGGCCCGCAGATGTACGGCGTGCACTCACCACAGGAGCGCCTGTCTATTCCAAGCACGGAACGATGCTACAAATGGCTATGCCAGACATTGAAAACCTTGTAAGAGTTAGCGTCTTCGGGAGATTGGATTTCCGTTGAAAATTTGCATTGTCAAAAGGAGGGTTTGTCAATGCAAATTTTCTTACGACCACAGATTAACCCTATTTAGCGGATTTTTTAGTCCCAAAGGATCTAAAAATCATTAAAAAGATCAACAGAGAGTTATAGCAAAGATAAGCCAATATATGCCTGAGGTTATACCAGAGTCGGCTATGTAACCTAGGTATAACCTATGTATCACCTAGGTATCACCTAGGTCAATCTCGATGTTGTTTCGATGTTGTGTCGGAATAGGGATGGAATGAATGAGTGAATGAGTGAATGAGTGAATGAGTGAATGAGGGGATTAGGGAGTGAGGGAAATAGGGCGTTAAATATAGTTAAAGGTTAAAAATAGATTAAAAATGCATGAAAATTTGCACAGTTCAATTTTTTATTGTAACTTTGTAGCCGATTTGATTCGAAAGTATTACTGATGCGATAATTTTAACCCCAAAACTTAAGAAAAATAGATTTATTGATTTTGAAAATCAATAAATCTTGAAAAATGCCCAAAAATGCCGAAAATGATTTCAAATCGACAACTAAAAATATGTTTATAAGACACTGAATATATGCAACTTATAGTGCTCACAACAAAAGTTAACGCAACAGCAGTAATCCGAAAGGAATATAAACTATAAAATATACATTACGATATAAACTACAAAATATCCATAATATGAAATCTATTAAACACGTTTTATTATCAGTAATTCTGATTATGTTGTGCGCGGGAGTAGCGTACGGAGGGGAAAAGAAAGTCTATACGGTGTTCGACGAGAGTACCGGAATCGTGACGTATTATTACGACTACCAGATGGATAGCCGTTCGGGAATCAAAGAAGAGTATAACGCTACCAAAGAGGGCTCGGAGCATTTCATTATTTATGGATGGAAGATAAAGAAAGCGGTATTGGATGAGTCGATGAAAGATGCTCGTCTGACCAATACCAAATATATGTTCGGTGTTTCTTATAATACGGGATTGTCGAGTTTGGAAGAGATAGAAGGTTTGGAAAACCTGAACACGTCCGAGGTAACCAACATGGACCGTATGTTTGCATATTGTAAATCCTTGAAGTCCTTGGATTTGAGCCATTTCAACACGTCCAAAGTGACGAGCATGGCATCCATGTTCGAAATGTGTCAGTCATTGGAAAGCCTTGACCTGAGTAGTTTTAATACCTCCAATGTGACGAGCATGATGGGTATTTTCTCCGGATGTAAATCGTTGACAAGCATCAATTTGAGCAGTTTCAATACAGCCAATGTGACAGATATGAAATACATGTTCTATGAATGTAGTTCGTTGGCAAGTATCGACGTGATCAATTTCAATACCGCCAATGTGACCAGTATGGAAAATATGTTCTATCAATGCGAGAACCTTGCATCGTTGGACTTGCGGTATTTCGATATCCAGAAAGTAAAATCTACAGAGAGAATGTTCTCATTATGTTTTTCCTTGACCACGATTTATTGCAATGACGACTGGAGCAGTAGTGCAACTCTAACAAAATCAGAACATATGTTTGATATCGCTATAGTGGGCGAGAAAGGAACCAGTAGCATGATTGAAAGGGTGTTTGACAAGAGTTACGCTCGTCCGGACGGAGGGAAAGAAGCACCGGGATATTTTACGACAAAGAAAACTGGCAAATACGTCTATACATTGTTCGACGAGAAAGCACGTGAGTTGACGTATTATTATGATGACCAGTACTATAACGAAGTCGAGCGTCCGGGCATCATAGCGTTTTACGATCCGACCAGTATGCGATTTGATGGTTATAACAACAAAGTGTTTAGCATCGTGATAGACGAGTCGATGAAAGAAGCGGAACTCACATCGACTGCCAATATGTTTTTCGAGCTTAAGAATGCCAGCAAGATAGAGGGTTTGGAAAATCTCGTTACGGACGAAGTGACGAACATGAGTGCTATGTTTTGGGCTTGCGAAAGGTTGTCTGACTTGGATTTGACCAGTTTTAATACATCGAATGTGACGAACATGACGGCTATGTTCCAGTACTGTTACGATATGCAAACTCTGGATTTGAGCAGTTTTGACCTATCGAATTTGGACCGTTCGCGCGAGATGTTCAATCATTGCGGCGTGAAGACGATTTATTGCACACAAGACTTGAGCGAACAGAGTTTGAAAGAGAAGAACAATATGTTTTCGTACAGCAGCGTAGTCGGCAGCAAGGGAACTGTTTTGGATTCTCGTTACGAGTCGAACGAGTACGCCCGTCCAGACGGTGGTGTTGAGCGTCCGGGTTACTTCACGTTGCTGACAGAAGAGGCGCTCATAGACGGGGTGAACTACCTGCTGGACAACAAAACACTTACGGCAGAAGTGATTGCGTTGCCGGAAGGCAAATACGAAGAAGAGGTGTTTATTCCTGAAAAAGTGAAGGACTTGGCAAAAGAATATACGGTAACAGGGATTGGCGACGAAGCGTTCAAGGACTGCGATGGTCTGACATCGCTTACTTTGGAATCCACGACTCCGTTGGAGGTTGGCGAAGGTGCGTTTGAAGGTGTTCCAGAGGATTTAGCTATTTATGTGCCGGACGAGAGCAAATCCCTATACGAGGAAGCAGAAGGCTGGAAGGAGTTTGAAGATTTCCACTTCACGCCTATTGTAATTGACGGCATCTGCTATGAGTTAGACCCGAATACTTATTACGCCAAGGTAGTAGCGTTGCCACAAGGCAAGTACAAAGGCAATATTGTTCTGCCGGAGGAGGTAACGTTCGAGGGAGTCAAATACAAAGTGGGTCAAATCGGCAAGGGTGCTTTCGCCCGTTGCGGCGAATTGGAATCGCTTTCGTTGCCCGCCACAATTAACGATATAGAAGATATGGCGATAGTGGGCAATCCTCGTCTTATATCGATTAACGTCGCCGAACTCAACCTCAAGTATAGCGACAAGGAAGGCGTGTTATTCAACGCGAGCGGAAACACTTTGTTGATTTATCCTACGGGTCGTTACGGCGGTTACAGCGTCCCCGAAGGCACGAAGCGAATAGAGCATCACGCCTTTATCGGCGCAGACCTGAAGATGATGTTCCTTCCTGAGTCGTTGGAAGAGATAGGTGCGTTTGCGTTCGACCAGACGTCTCTACTGTGGATAGGCAGCAAAGCAGCCACTCCTCCGGCAGCGGACGATATGGCTTTCTACGGAGTGAACAACATGATTCCAATCTATGTAGCGGACGAGAGCATAGATGCCTACAAAGAGGCGAAGGAGTGGAAAGAGTTCAGCAATATTGTCAAAGGAATCGTCCGTAATGTGGGCATCGGCGACCTGATCTATGACTTGTACCGCTGGGACAATACCGCTGAAGTAGTAGGAACGTTTGAGGATAATCCGACAGGAATGATTGAGATTCCTGAGCAGATAGAAGTCGCCTTCGAGTTAGCGGGAGTTCCTGCGCGCCGTACAGATGCTGCACACATGCCACAGGGCGGCGACCCGACACCTTCCTCCGTCATATACCGCGTAGTAAGTATCGGCAAGGAGGCTTTCTACCTGAAGATACGATTAGGAGGAGTGACCATTCCGGGATCTGTCAAGACCATCGGTGAATACGCCTTCTACGGATGTACCAAACTGAGTTTTGCTCATTTTAATGAAGGTTTGGAAGAAGTGAAAGATTGTGCTTTTGCCAAGTGTTTGAATATCCACAATTGGGATTTCCCGAAATCGCTGGTAACGATAGGTTCTCACGCGTTTGCAGGAAGTGCTGTAGAAGACCTCTATATACCTGATAATGTGCAGTATATCCACGGATATGCGTTCCTCGATTGCCGTGACCTCAAATGGGCAGAGATAGGCGAAGGCGTACGTTTTATGGGCGACTGCGTGTTCAAGAACTGTACGGAGTTGCTGGCACTCTATATGAACGGTCCTATGCCTCCGTCTGTGGGAAAGAACATGTTCCACGAAGCAGAGAAAATACAGACGATTTATGCGCCGTGCGGAGCGTTGGAGCGCTATCAGGAGGCATGGAAAGATTATGCCAAGTACATCAAGAACGAAGAGTTCTCGCTCTGGTACACCATTACCGCCGAGCCTTCGGAGCACGGAACCATACTTGTTCCCATGACGGACTGCAACCATAACATGGTGGCTATTCCTGACAAGGGCTACCATTTCGTTGAATGGTCAGACGGCAATACCGAGAATCCTCGTGAGTTAGAGCGCCCGACCAGCAACATTTCGTACGGAGCTGTTTTCGAAGCCAATATTTATAAATGGGAAGTGGATGCAAACAATGCCGATTGGGGCTATGTGAGCACGCCGCGTGTTGAGAAAGAATATCCTCACGGAACCGAAATGACCGCTATCGCCGTTCCTAAAGACGGATACAAGTTCATCAAGTGGAGCAACGGCAAGCAGATCACTCCGTTCAACTTTACGTTAGAGAAAGACACGTTCCTCCGCGCTATCTTCATTGAGGAGGACAAAGAGCCGGAAATACCGCAGTTCACGATGCAAGTAACATCCGCCGAAATCAAATGGTGGAAGAAAGACGACGCATTCTTCTACTCGCTTGCCGTTTATCTGGATGAAGCAATGACCAATCTGTTTGCCACGTTCCTTTTCGACAAGAACGGCTACATTGTAGATGTCGTTCTGCCGACACAGGCACCTCGCCGTGCAATGAAGGAAGAACAGGAAACGGAGTTCCAATACACCATAAGCGGTCTGAGCGCAGATACGAAGTACTACTACCGGATGGAGACCCGCGACGAGTCTGAACGTCTCATCTATACCGATGAAGGCGAGTTCCGCACGTTGACGACGGAGGTCTATACCGTGATCGCACGCATAGATGCCATCGGCGAGGTGGAACTGACAGACCAGTGCGGCAGCCGTATTGAGTCTGCCCGCGAGGCGTACGACGCGTTGAGCGAAGAGAACAAAGCACTCGTAACGAACTACGAAACACTGGTTGCGGACGAGAAACAATATGAGGAGTTGAAGAAAGCCGCAGAGGCAGCAGCTTTGACCGATGCCAAGGAGCAATTAGCCGCCACAGTTGTTGAGTTGCAAGCTGTCAAGGCACTTGCCGGACAGTATGAGGCGGTCGATATTGAGACAGCCGTGACAGACGCTATCATAGCCACTAACGCTATACTGAATAGCGACGAAGTTACCTCGCAAGAAGTCTATGCCGCCAATGCTACCGCCCAATCCGAATTGACTACGGCATTGATGGATTTGTTGGATATAGCGAAGAAACAATTGGATGATGCTCTCTCTGCGCTACTCGAAGAAGGAGACAGCGAGGCTTGCCAACAGATTATTGCCGAGGCCATAGAAGCGGTCGATTTACTGGAAATCGACTGGACTAAGACGGTTGAAGCCAATGCTACAGATATTGCCACCAACGGACAGGCTATCTATGACCAAGCGTTGGCTGATCTGGAGGCGCAACGAAAGGCAGAGCAAGAACCCACAGGTTTGGAACAAACAAGTACAAATGACGAATGGCAAATGAAGAATTTCCATGCTACCAAAGTCAGGGAGAACGGTGTTCTCTATCTCTTGCATGAAGGACGGATGTATGACGTTCGGGGAGCAAGAGTGAGATAAATCGATCATGGAGATTAGACCATTGACATTGAGAGTTTGCTCATTTCCCAACTATTAGGTATTGCACAGATGGAAAAAAAGCAGTAATTTTGCCGCGGATTTCAACGCATTGGAATGAGCGAAGTACATAAAATAGCGGTCATTGGATTGGCAGAGAGCGGAAAGAGTTCGCTAAGCCGTGCCCTGCAGGATTTGGCAGAAGCACGGTTAGCGAACCATGTTTCCGGTACTCACCGAATAGAATTCGTTGAGGTGCATCACCCCGATGAACTTCATGGTCATGTGTATGACGTAGTGCTCCAGGTGGTTGATTCGACTCGCCTGGAGGATTCGTTGATGCTCACGCCGCATATCATCGACGAACACCAGAAAATAGTCATAGCCATCGGTCGGTACGACCTGCTCTTGGAAACGGACCATTCGCTCAACATCCCCAAACTGGAACAGTTGATCGGTGTACCCACATGCCGCGTGTCTGTCCGCAAGAACTACGGACTTCAGAACTGTCTGGACATTGTGGAGAACACAATCCACAAACCGGCTTCCACGGCTCACCCCATTTACCACCTCCGTGACCAGGAAGGAGACGAAGATACCTATCGCGCTTACGTCCATGGTATATTGACCCAGACGCTCAAGCACGCCAAAGACGACCGCCACCAGACACGTCTGGAGAAGGTAGACAAGGTACTCACCAACCCGTGGCTCGGTTTCCCCATTATGATGGCGGCGTTGTATTTCGTTTTCTGGTGCACGTTCACGCTCGGCGCCTATCCTCAGGCATGGATTGATTCAGGTATAAGCGCTTTGGCGGAATGGCTGAGAGGCATTGTGGAACAAGGATGGTTCAGCAGTCTCCTCATTGACGGCGTACTGCAAGGAGTGGGAGCCGTTTTGGCGTTCGTGCCGAATATCATCATTCTGTTTTTCTTTATCTCTCTCATGGAGGACTCGGGTTACATGGCCCGTGAAGCGTACATCATGGATGCTATTATGCACCGCGTAGGTCTTCACGGACGCAGTTTCATTCCGATGCTGATGGGTTTCGGATGTAATGTACCGGCTATCATGGCAGCCCGTGATATTCAGAACCCGAAGGACCGCGTCCTGACCATGCTGATGGTTCCTTTCATGTCCTGCTCCGCACGGTTGCCTGTCTATATGCTGTTTGTGGATACCTTTTTCTCTCGCCACAAGGCACTCGTGATGATTTCGATGTATGCCATCGGTATCTGTTTGTCCGTCCTGTTCGCTATAGTGATGAAACGCACGAAATGGTTCCGCCAGGAAGCTGACGATACCGTCAATGAGTTGCCGGAGTTCCGCCTTCCCAAAGCACGTACTACCATCGCACATATTTGGGAGCGAGTGGCGGATTACCTGCAGAAAATATGCACAGTGATCATTTGGGCATCGGTGATTATCTGGGCATTGGAATATTTCCCGACGCAGGACCTCAATAATCTGGAACATTCGTATTTAGCGTCCATCGGTCAGTTTGTATCTCCGTTGTTGGAGCCGTTGGGCTTTGACTGGAAGATGTCGGTATGCCTTCTGACAGGGCTTCCTGCCAAAGAAGCTATCGTCTCGACGCTCGCAATCCTCTATGACGGAGACATCAGCAACGCCGGCTTTACGCCGCTAACTGCGTTCACGTTCATGCTGTTCGTGCTGCTCTATTTCCCCTGCGTTGCCACTATTGCCACGCTGCGACGCGAGGCAGGAAAACAATGGGCGTGGTTCACGGTTTTCCATAGTTTGGTGTTAGCGTGGTTGGTTTCATTTGTAGTATTTCAATTAGGTAGTTTGTTATGAGATTTCATTTTTCGGCAGTGCTGCTACTGCTTCTGTCTTTTTTCAGTTTTCACTATTCCGTTTGCACCGCCAAGACGGACAAACAAGTTGTTGTCCTCTCCTGTGACCTGCACTGTCAGGGATGCTGCGACAAGATTATGAAAAATATCGCATTCGAGAAAGGCGTCAAAGACCTTGTTTGCGACCTGAAAAGCAAACATGTGACGGTGACCTACGACGCAAATAAAACCGATGTGCCAACTCTGCTGAAAGCCTTTGAGAAAATAGGCAAACCTGCACGCGTGGAGGATCATCAAGCCCAAAAAGAAGCGCCGATTACCCCAAAGGATACCGACGCTGTGAGCGGTGCTTCAAGTCTCGAATAGACGCGTTTCTTTATCGGTTCTTGTACATCTCGTCGTAGTATTTCTCGTAGTCACCGGATGTTATATTATCCAGCCACTCCTGATGTTCAAGATACCACTTGACGGTTCGCTCGATGCCTTCCTCAAACTGAAGCGAAGGTTCCCATCCTAATTCGCGCTGCAGTTTGGTCGAGTCAATGGCATAACGCATGTCATGGCCTGCACGGTCCGTGACGAAAGTGATGAGATCCATATCCGCCCCTTCCGGACGTCCCAAGAGACGATCGACCGTCTTGATGACCGTCTTGATGATATCGATATTCTTCCACTCGTTGAATCCGCCTATATTATACGTCTCGGCTATCGTACCCTTATGGAAAATGAGGTCGATGGCACGTGCGTGATCCTCTACAAAGAGCCAATCGCGTACATTCTCGCCTTTACCATAAACCGGCAAGGGTTTGCGATGGCGGATATTGTTGATGAAGAGCGGAATCAGTTTCTCCGGGAACTGGTATGGACCGTAGTTGTTGGAACAATTGGTAACGATGGTGGGCATGCCGTACGTGTCATGGAAAGCACGAACGAAATGGTCCGACGATGCCTTGGATGCCGAATAGGGAGAATGCGGGTTGTACTTTGTGGTCTCGTAGAAGAAGTCCTCCCCATACGCGAGATGGTGCTCTGCGGAAGAGGCGGTGGTGGTGAATGGAGGCTCAATGCCCTCCGGATGAGTCAGTTGCAACGCTCCGTACACCTCATCCGTCGAAATATGATAGAAGCGCTTGCCCTCGAATTTCTCCGGCAGGCTTTCCCAGTACAGTTTGGCAGCCTGGAGCATTGATAGTGTGCCCATTACATTGGTCCTGGCAAAGGTGAAAGGATCTTTGATGGAGCGGTCCACATGACTCTCCGCCGCCAAATGGATTACACCCGTCACGTGCTCTTCCTGCATGAGCGCATAAATGGTGTCAAAGTCACATATGTCTGCGCGGACAAAGCGATAATTCGGCTTGTCCTCTATATCCTTGAGGTTCGCCAGGTTACCTGCGTAAGTCAGTTTGTCCACATTGATGATGCGGTACTCGGGATACTTGTTCACAAATAGCCGTACGACATGGCTTCCGATAAATCCGGCTCCGCCGGTGATGATAATACTTTGCATATACTTTTCTATTCTATATTCTCAATTAACTACATACCGTATTTGCTTGAAGTGGTAGGTACGTTGGTTTCCTTGTTGGTCGCAGAGAACTATTTCGCCGGTAGGCAGCACATCCTCTATCCGCGCCATAAACTGACAAAAGGCATGCGCATCTGCGTTCATCGTAGGAGCGGTACTAACCTCGCGTTCTACATAGGGAAACCATCCCTCTCTTCGGAACAAATGGGACTTGTATTCCTCCCACACATTTTCCTCAAGCGCTTTCTGCGTTTCCTTATAAAGCCTCCGCATCATCTCGTCGAGGTCATAGTCTTTACCCGTAATCTGCTTGAGCGATACGGGATTAGGGGCGTCAGAAACAAACTCTATTTGGTTGACATTCAGACCTATGCCTGCGATAGAGTATTTTATTGCATTGCCCAGGATGGCATTCTCTATCAATATACCTGCTACCTTCTTATCCTGCCAGTAGATATCATTCGGCCATTTGATGGTAAACGCTTCTCCTAACATGCGTTGCACGGCTACCGCTACGACGATATTGAGTTCGAACAGGTTCTCTCTTGACGGGAGGAGGATGGAGCATAGAAGGTTCTTGCCTGCCTCGCTCTCCCATCCGTTCCCTGTCTGTCCGCGACCGGCGGTTTGGAAGCCGGCACGAAGAAAATGTTCGTCTGCCGGCCACACGCCTTTAGCCAAAAGTTCCTTCAGCAGGGAGTTTGTACTATTTGTGCGCTCTATATACATCGAGCAGGTATTGCTGTATAACTGTTTGTATATTCTTCGCTTTGCCTGGCGCCGAGTTGATCAGGATAGCAAAAACCCACGTGTCTCCGTTGGGCATGTCAATGTATCCGGCGAAGTTCTTCGTTCCCGCAATAGTCCCGCTCTTGGCATGAATACGTCCCTCCAGTTCCGTTTTGGAGCAAAGACTTTTGAGGGTTCCGGACTGACCGCTTACAGGAAGTGAATTCATCCATACATCCGCATTCGGACTGCTATTCATAATGGTCAGCAGTTGCACGAACGATTGGGCACTTACTGCATCTTGGGGAGCCAAACCGCAACCGTCCTTGATAATTGCATTCTGGATATTCACCCCTCTGCGACGCCAAAAATCACGGATAAAATCCTGACTATTTGGAATGGATCCGGGCAATCTGTACTGCGTACCCAAATAGCGGAACAGCGTCTCGGCATAGAGATTATTACTATTGACGTTGGTTTCTTTGATTATTTCCGAGAGAGGGATTGACCGATGCACATAGAGCACTTTCCTTGGCGGCAGCAAGGGGTTATAGTCGGCTATATAGCCCGCTTTTCTGCGGATGCCGACACCTGCCTCTCTCAGCCTCGTTGTGAAATGGCGTGCGAGCAGCAATCCCGGATTAGGCAAGTCACCTTTGATGCCGAAAGAGCCGAGGTCGGATGGCACCACACCCGTCAGATAGCGTTCGTTGCTGTAAGGCAAGCCGCTCACAAAAGCACCGTCATACGAAATTCTGTCACAACGAACATGGTTGATAAACCGCAGATCATCCACTTGCGGTTCCGTCTTAATGACGGACGCCACGGTTCCGGGTTCGCCGCTCTTGAGCACTATATTCATAGTGTTCCCGTAATAATTGAGTGCGAAGATACCCGGAGCATAGTAGTTCCCTGCGTCCTCGCACAGCCAGCCGGGGTTTTGCGCCTCGCCGTCAAGCATCGTCATGTCTGCTATGACGGCGCCGTTGATGAACGTGATTCCGGCTTCCTTGACCGCCTTGACCCAACGATTGAGAAAGGCATTCTGACCGCGCCAGCCCAATGATGGGTCGCAACCGCCGTGGATATAGAGGTTGCCGTGAAGGGTGCCCTGCTCTATCACTCCGGTATATTCTAAGGTGGTAGAAAAGCGAAAATCAGGACCAAGCGTCTCCAACGCCGCGCCTGTCGTCAGCAGTTTCATGACCGATGCAGGAGGGACTACTTTGTCCGACCTGTAATTGTCAATAACCTCACCCGTGGTGAGATTTTGCACCAAAACGGACATATTCGCCTGCCCTGTTATAGGATGGCTCGTCAGCAAATTGACCGATAGCAATATGGAGGCTAAGACCGATAACATTGTTGAACCGCTTCGCTGTTGGAGGTTAGATATTCATGCATGGCAGCAGCAGCCTTGCGTCCGTCGGACATGGCGAGAATAACCGTTGCTCCGCCGCGAACGATGTCTCCTCCGGCAAAGAGTGTCGGAATGGCGGACTGCATGTTTTCGTTAACCACTATCGTGCCTTTGCGGCTGATCTCTAATCCGGAAACCGAAGAAGGAATGAGCGGATTGGGACTTACGCCTACGGCTACAATGACCAGATCGACAGGGATTGTAACGGTCTTACCCTCTACCGGCACAGGACTGCGACGTCCTGACTCGTCTGGCTCGCCCAACTCCATCACTTGCAGCACAGCCTCTTTGACACGGCCTGCCTCATCCGCATGGTACTCGATCGGATTATGAAGAGTCATGAACTCAATACCTTCCTGCTTCGCGTGATGTACCTCTTCGATTCGAGCCGGCATCTCGTCTTCGGAGCGGCGGTAAATGATCATGGCATGCTCTGCTCCGAGACGCTTGGCTGTACGCACGGCATCCATCGCCGTATTGCCGCCACCGATGACTGCTACGTTCTTGCCGTACAGCAGAGGCGTGTCGGTCGCGGGGTTGGATGCGTCCATGAGGTTGACACGAGTGAGGTATTCATTACAGGACAGGACTCCGTTCAGATTTTCTCCCGGTATATTCATAAAACGAGGCAAACCGGCTCCTGAGCCGACAAAGATGCCTTTGAAACCCTGCTCCTCCAACTCTTTGACAGAGATGGTTTTGCCGATGATGGTGTCGGTATGGAACTGAACGCCCAGCGCACGCAAACCATCTATCTCCGTGTCCACGATTGCGTTCGGCAGACGGAACTCGGGAATACCGTATTTGAGCACTCCGCCTATCTCATGCAGAGCCTCGAAGACATGTACTTCGTAACCGTATTTGGCAGCATCGCCGGCAAAAGTCAAACCGGCAGGCCCACTACCTACGACCGCTATTTTAGCGCCCGTTGTAATTTGTGATTTCTTCCGATCTGCTTGCGCCATATGGTGATCTGTGATTTGAGACTGCGCGTTCGCGTAGTCTGCCACAAAGCGTTCCAGATAGCCGATGGCGACGGCAGGATGTCCCATCTTAAGGTGAATACAGTTCGCCTCACATTGTTTCTCCTGCGGGCAGACACGTCCGCAAACGGCAGGCAGAGAAGAGCTCTCTTTGATAACCGACGCGGCTCCGAGCACATCGCCCGACTCAAGTTTCTTGATGAAACCCGGTATGTTAATATTAACCGGACAGCCTTGAACGCAGGTCGGATTTTTGCAGTTCAAACAACGGTGGCTCTCAGTAATGGCTTGCTCGAAAGAGAGACCTTGGTTCACTTCTTCATGCAGACTCTTAATACGCACCTCCGGTCTCAACTCCGGCATCTGAACACGGGGTATAGCCACTCTGTCTTTGGGTTTACCATCGAAGGGCTCAACTACCGGAGTTGAAGGACAGTCGACCGACAGTCGACCGACGGCTGAACGACGGTCATGCACTACGTCACTGCCCTCTGCTGCCTTTCTGTATGCCTCCATCGCCTCTGTTTCTTCCGCCTTGTAAGACTTCATTCGGCTTAACATCTCATCCCAGTCCACGCCGTGCGCGTCGAACTCAGGACCGTCCACACAGACGAACTTGGTCTTGCCACCCACCGTGACACGGCACGCTCCGCACATTCCGGTCCCGTCCACCATGATGGTATTCAGACTTGCCTCCGTGGGGATATTGTACTTGGCGGTAGTGAGTGCCACGAACTTCATCATGATTGCCGGACCGATGGTGATGCATTTGTCCACTTTCTCGCGGTTAATCACTTCTTCCACTCCTACAGTCACAACACCTTGTTTGCCCATAGAGCCGTCGTCGGTCATGATGATTACTTCGTCAGACCATTGTGCTAATTCGTCCTTTAATATAATAAGGTCTTTGTTTCTTGCCGCGAGAACGGTCACCACGCGGTTTCCTGCTTTCTTGAGAGCTTCAGCGATAGGCAGCATAGGAGCGGCTCCAACACCTCCGCACGCACATACTACCGTGCCGTAGTTCTCTATTCGGGTTGCGCGCCCCAGAGGACCTACTACATCGTGAATGTATTCACCCGGCTCCATTGCCAATAACTTATGTGTGGACACACCGATACGCTGTATCACCAAGGTGATCGTACCGCGTTCTATATCTGCGCCGGCGATAGTCAACGGCACACGCTCCGACAGAGCGTCCACTCGGATGATTACAAAATGACCTGCCCTGCGACTGCGGGCAATAAGCGGAGCCTCCACTACCAACTCTGCCACATTGCCCGAATAGAATTTCTTGGAAATAATTTTATTCATGTTCTGTTATTTTGTTTCTAAACCTTTGCGACTATGCGTAAGCTTTTTTCTCGTGCGCTTATGCACTCGATTAAAAACCTTTGCGAGCGCAAAGGTACTACTTTTTTCTGACATGTGCAAGCAAAAGTGGAAAAAAAACGCTCTCTTTCGCTATTATTAGCATGCTGAACCATCCCGTGACCTCTTTGACACAAGAAAAAAGCATTTGGGTATGTCGAAAATTAAGGAAAATTATCTATACATCCAAAACACACCCAAAATCAGAGTAAGAAAGTTAAATGCAGATGCAAAAAAATGTACGATTTTTAAGATTTGGATATTATGCCGACATATGCCTAAGAGTAGCGCGAGAGTGGCGCGAGATATGCTGTTTGATAGGTGTTTGGAACGTAGTTAAAAAGTTTACGATTATTAAGAATCAGGTTAAAAGTTAAAAGTTATCGAATTTGTAAATGTCAACGTTTTTTAGGACGAGTGTAAAATTGCATGAATTGCAGAATTGCACATCTGTGTAGCTGGACAAAAAGTTGCCATGAACTTTGTACTTGACCACTTTGTCACTTTACTTGACCTTGGAGCGTATAGGTTTTATCTCTACGGAGGATGAAGATCTGACCATAAAATATTAAAAAGTTTTAAAATATTTGCATATATCAAAAAAAAGTACTACCTTTGCAGCGGAAAACAAAATAACTCATTCCATTGAGTAAAAATACTAAGTGTATTGAGTAAAAATTTGAAGCATGATGCAACGTCCTTATTTTGAAACGATTACGAATCGAATAAATGAACCAAGAAAGTTCATTCAAATCATCGAAGGACCTCGTCAGGTCGGTAAATCTACGCTTATCAAGCAAGTACTAAAGAGCCTTTCGATGCCTTGGGTGCATTTCTCTGCTGATAATGTGCCGGCAACTCGTTCCGCATGGATCAGCGATTGTTGGGCAACGGCGCGCAATAAACTTCAGATGGAGAAACTGCCCGAGTTGCTGCTCGTTATTGATGAGGTGCAAAAATTACTGAACTGGGGTGAAGTCGTCAAGAAAGAGTGGGATGCCGATTCCTTCAATGATGTGCCCATCAAAGTAGTGCTGTTAGGTTCGTCCCGCGTACGGTTGGAAAAAGGACTAAGCGAAAGCCTTAAAGGACGTTTTGAGACCATTAAAATGCCTAACTGGTCTCTTGCAGAAATGCAAGAAGGCTTTGGGATGACCATCGACGAATATATCTATTTCGGCGCTTATCCGGGAGCCGCTGATTTGCGTCATGACTTGGATAGATGGCAGGAGTATATCAGTAGTTCCATTGTGGACGCGACGATCAACAACGACATTTTGATGGACACTCCTATCGCCAAACCGGCGTTGTTACGTCAGACTTTTGAGTTAAGCAGTGCTTATTCCGGACAAGAAGTGTCGCTGACCAAGATGATCGGTCAGCTGCAAAACGCAGGAAACACCACTACACTCGCTCATTATTTAGATCTGCTCAAGCAAAGTGGCATGGTTTGTGGGCTTAGCAAGTATGCCGTTGACAAGGCACGCCGCCGTAACTCTATTCCCAAGTATCAGGTCTATAACAATGCATTGATGAGTCTCTATTGCGAGCATGATTTTGAAGCGGCAAGGGCTGATCATAAATTATGGGGACGTCTGTTTGAATCCGCAGTCGGAGCACATATCATGAATTGCGCTTATACCGGACGGTTTAATGTTTATTATTGGCGCGATGGAGGAGAAGAAGTAGATTTTGTATTAGTAAAAGATACAAAGGTCGTGGCGATAGAAGTGAAAAGTAACCATGAAAAAGACACTTCCGGCTTGCATACTTTCCAAGAGAAATTCCATCCTCATCGATCTGTTCTGGTGGGCGAAGAAGGCATTCCTATTGAGACTTTCTTGAAATCAGACTTAAAAGAGTTATTTACGTAATTCAATGATTTGTAGCGCTTTTGCTGTGAAATAAGGCTTACAATCATAACACGCGGGCGACTCAATCATTGAGCCGCCCGATTTCATCCTTTGTACTTTACTTTGCTTTCTCTCTGCGGAGGATGAAGATTGGCCGTTACGGCTTATAACTTATTCTTTCTCAGGAAATGACGCAAATGGATGTGTTTTATTCCTTCTACATCAGAGATAGAATTGAGCGGATTCATTGAAATGACCATCTTCGGATAGTTATTTTTGATAGCTTGCAGATTTCCAAACTCTCTCTTCTCGGTCTCTTCGTCCGCTATTAGATAGGCTACTTGTATATAAAGGGTCTGCTCTCCTTTCTCTGCCACAAAATCAATCTCCGCATTCCGTAATTGCCCGACATGCACGGTATAACCAAGCCTCAGCAGATGCAGATACACGGCATTCTCAATCCGTTTCTCAATATCATTCGTTTGGCGCGTACGGACAAGTTTGTTGCGTATTCCAAGATCCTCGAAATAGTACTTGTCGTTGCTCTCTAACAGTTGTTTGCCATGAATGTCATACCGCTGAACCCGATAGGTGAGATATGCATTGCAAAGGTATTTGAGATAATTCTGAATAATGACCGAAGAAAGATTCTCTCCCTGCGAACGAAGGTATTTCATAATGGAATTGGGAGAAACCAACTTGCCGATAGTATCGCTCACAAAACGGCTGAGATTGATAAACGAGGTGACATTCCGTATCTGTTCGCGCATGACGATGTCCTTCAGCACTACGGTGTCATAAACGCTTTGGATATAGTTCTTTATCTGCTCCGTATGTTCAAGACCGATAAGCCTCAAATACGGCAGGCCGCCCCACAGGAGGTATTTCTCCAAGGCTTCATCGCTGTCCTGCAACTGATGAAAATAGAGAAACTCCGTATAACTGAGCGCGTGAATAGGTATCTCAATATACCGTGCAGCCAGCAGTGTGGACAATTCGCTACTGAGCATCTTCGCATTGCTGCCGGTTATTACCACATCCGTTTCGGGCTGTTTAATCCAACTCCGCAACGAACGCTCGAACCCTAAAATATCTTGTATCTCGTCTATGAGGATATAGTTGTGTTTGCCTTGCGCGATATGAGCGGATAGGTACGCGTTCAACTCCTCATGCGTGGTGATTGCATCAAACGCAGCGTCTTCCTTGTCAATATAGATGATATTGGCATTAGGATCTGCTTGTTTCTCTTGCGCTAACAAACGCAGGCACATACTTTTTCCCACACGGCGTTGCCCCGTGAGAACGATGATGATTTGTTTGCCGAGCCATTGAGTGATTGCTTGCGTGTAGTACTCTCTGTGTAATAGTTCTTCCATAGTACCAATTTTTCAAAAATCGCTGCAAAGATACAAATTTAATTTAATATATGCAAATTATTTTGCAAAAATCTAAAGTATATTTAATATTTTGTACTTTTTATCAAAAATCTAAAGTATATTTACTACTAAAACAAGCAATCGTGCGACTCATTACATTGAGCCGCCCGTGTTATTAGATCACAAATTTGAAAATTGCTTGCGTATAAATCGTGCCCTTCAGGGCTAAGAATAATCGTTCGAGCTATGCGAGATAAG
>ONQO01000040.1 GCA_900319995.1 uncultured Bacteroidales bacterium | reverse complement strand
TACTATGGCGACAAAGGGTATCTGTTTGCTATCCGCATAACCCATTTGCTTCTTCATCTTTGTCGGTTCCGGATACACTTCTACGGCTATTCCTTGTGCTCTCAACTCTTTGGCCCATCTAAGCGCGTAATGTAATTCCTCCTGTCCGAACGTTGCGAATAGCATTTGTGTGCTCGACAACAGTGCCTTCGGATACAAATCCAACTCCGTTAGTACGTCGTAGATACGGTCTGCACCGAATGAAATGCCCACACCCGATACGCCGGGCAAACCAAATATTCCCGTCAAATTATCGTAACGTCCGCCGCCGGTAATTGAACCCATTTGGACGTCAAGCGCTTTCACTTCGAAGATAGCGCCGGTGTAGTAATTGAGACCACGGGCAAGGCATAAATCCAATTCGATATTCAGGTGGACATCCGCAGAGGAAATTAAGGAAAAGACTTCCTCCATCTCCTCTACGCCCTTTAGACCCGTCGTACTGTTTGCCAGAATTCCTCGCAACGCGGATAATTTCTCGGCGGTTGTGCCGCTTAGGTTCAGAATAGGTTGGAGTGCATTTATAGCTTCGTTGGATAAACCGCGTTCTAATAACTCTGCATTAACGGCTTCTACACCTATCTTATCCAGTTTGTCAATCGCTACGGTGATGTCGATGATCTTGTTCGGCGCACCTATTACCTCGGCAATGCCGGCTAATATCTTGCGGTTGTTGATATGCAAACACACGTTGATGCCAAGACGGCGATAAACCTCTTCTACTATTTGTATCAACTCCAATTCGCCTATCAGACTGTCGCTGCCGATTACATCCACATCACATTGGTAGAACTCCCTATATCGGCCTTTCTGTGGACGGTCGGCTCTCCATACTGGCTGAATCTGAAAACGCTTGAATGGAAAACTCAACTCCTCGCGGTGTTGGACTACATAACGTGCAAAAGGAACGGTCAGGTCATATCGAAGACCCTTTTCCGGAGCCAAAGAGGCTTTCTCTCCGCTGTTCTGGATGCGGAAGAGCAGTTTGTCCCCTTCCTCACCGTATTTGCCCATCAGAGTGCCGATGTTTTCCATCGCCGGAGTCTCTATCTGTTGGAATCCGTAGAGGGAAAATACCTCTTTGATGGTGTCAAAGATGTAGTTGCGACGCGCCATTTCTATTTGACCAAAGTCACGCGTTCCTTTGGGTATACTTGGTTTCTGTGCCATATTTTCTATTTCTTTAATTCACTAATCACTCATTCACTCACACACACTCTCTCACTCCCTCATTCACTCACTCCCTCATTCACTCATTCCCAAAAATCTGCTTAAAGATTTTTGCTGTTGCGCCTAATTCTGATTGCACATACTCTGAGGCCTTGATACCGATGGTTTCGTGTTGTTCAAGGGCGGTTTCAAGGGCGCTTTCCAATTCGCTGTAATTCTTGATACTCCGTGCGGCTCCTGTTTCAATTAATCCTTTCGCCTCACGGAAATTTTTATATTTGGGACCGAAAATGACAGGCATGCCATATGCGGCTGCTTCGATGGTGTTGTGTATTCCTACTCCGAAGCCGCCACCTATATAGGCTGCTTGACCGAATTGATAGATTGAGGACAATAATCCGATGGTGTCTATTATCATTACATCGGCATATTGGAGTATGTTCCTTCGGCTTACGGGGTCGTTCATTTGGCTCGCTGTACTGAATCGGACAAAGCGTCCCTGAAACAGATTGAATAGATAATGAAGATGTTTTTCGTTTATTTCATGAGGAACAAGAATTAGTTTTGTCCCTTGTGCATTATCATTTTGCACCTTCATATACTTGGCTAAAAGTTCTTCGTCTTTAGGCCATGTGCTTCCTGCTACGATGACACGTTCACTATTTTCTGCAAATTGAGCAACAGGTGTCAGCACTTTTGTGTTTTTTTCCTTTGCCTTTTGAACATCGTTCATCCTGTCAAAACGGGTGTCGCCAGACACAGATACTTGACGAACACCGTGTTCTGCTAACAATCTGAGAGAAACTTCATCCTGCACAAAAATATGTGTAAAACATTTTAGTACGCGTAATTGGCTCTTTCCCCACCAACGAAAGAAATATTGGTCCGGACGGAAAATAGAACTGATACTGTATGTCGGGATGTTGCGTTTCTTCAGTTCTCGAAGATAGGCAGGCCAAAATTCGTACTTCACGAAAATGGCCATCTTGGGTTGTAGGGCGTTCAAGAAACGTTTGGCATTACGGTAAGTAGCAAGAGGAAGATAATAAACGCCATCCGCCAACTCATAGTTCTTGCGGGCTTCATAACCCGAGGGTGAGAAGAAGGTAACGACTACCTTTTGACGTTCATTTTTCCTCTTGATGCTTTCTATTAACGGACGGGCTTGTTCAAACTCGCCTACCGACGCTGCATGAATCCAAATGGCGGATTGGTGAATCTGTATTTGATCCTTCTGTGACTGAATACCACGGACTAACTTTCGGGCTTTCTTGTGTCCGAAAAGTGCGGCTATTCGTATGAGTAAAAAATAGAAATACATAAATCGGGTGCAAAGATACTACTTTTTTTTGACATGTGCAAGCGCGCGCGTACTTTTTTATTATTATTGCTTAATTTTTCTTCCTGTTTATGACGGATGATCATCGGATTTTTCGGATAAGTGTGAGACCGTCGCGAAGTGGAAGGATTACTTTTTCAAAGCGATGGTCATCTCTCACTTTCTCATTAAATGCCCGCAAACCAAGCGTTTGTTTGTCTTTGTCGTACGCGGGGTCTATGATATGACCGTCCCATAGTGTGTTATCTGCTAAAATAAATCCGCCAACGGGTACGAACGGATACACCAACTCTATGTATTCACAGTATTCGCGCTTGTCGGCATCTATAAAAACAAGTTCAAATTGCTCTTGGCGGATAAGAGATGAAGGACATGTTAGAATCTCCTTGGCGTCACCTATAATCAACTCAATTTTTTCTCCCAAAGGTGAACGGGCAAGATTTCTTCGAATAACGCCTTCCAGTTCATCGTTGTGCTCAATAGTTATGAGATGTCCGTTTTCTGATAAGCCTTCGGCAAGACAAAGAGCCGAATAACCGGTAAACGTACCCAATTCGAGAATTCGACTCGGATGAATCATGTGACTGAACATACTTAACGCGCGCCCTTGTACGTGCCCGCTCAACATATGCGGGTTTAAAATATGTACGTGTGTGTCACGCGTTATCGACGCCAATACCTCGTTTTCCGGCGTCGAATGAATGGAAATATACTCTTCAATTGTCATATTGTAACAAAAAACGCCACAAAATTACAAAATTTTTTGCATATATCAAAAAAAAGTAGTAATTTTGCAGCAATTTTAAAAACTTTTTAGTAAAATAATGGAAAAGATTGACGAATTAGACCGTAAAATTCTGAAAATTATTACGCAAAGTGCACGTATTCCTTTTAAGGATGTAGCGGAGCAATGTGGTGTCAGCCGGGCCGCTGTTCACCAACGCGTTCAGAAGATGTTTGACAACGGAGTTATTACTGGCTCAAGTTACCATGTACAGCCTAAGTCGTTGGGATATCAGCTCTGCGTCTATATTGGTATTACCATGGAGAAAGCTTCGATGTATAACCGCGTCATTGCTGCCTTACAGCAGATTCCCGAAGTTGTGGAGGCACAATATACGTTGGGTGCTTTCGGATTGTTGATCAAAGTATATGCGCACGATAACGAACATTTGCTTCAGTTGCTCAATACCAAGATTCAGGAAATACCGGGCGTAGCGAATACCACCACACTCACAGCGCTCGCGCAGCCTATCTATCGTCAGTTGCCCATTGAGGTTTAATTCATTAAAGGATAATCAAAGTATAACATGGAACGTGTTATTAGCGGCATAAGACCTACCGGTAATTTGCATTTGGGCAATTATTTCGGAGCGGTAAAGAGTTTTGTAAAAATGCAGGATGAGTATGACTGTATGTTTTTCATTGCGGATTGGCATTCACTCACTACTCATCCCACGCCAGAAAATATCAAAAAATCGGTTAAGACTATTCTAAGCGAATATCTCGCTTGTGGCATAGATCCTGATAAGGCGCCTCTTTATGTCCAATCGGACGTCAAGCAAGTATTGGAATTGTATCTCTACTTCAACATGAATGCCTATTTGGGAGAACTGGAACGCGTGACGTCTTTTAAAGAAAAAGTGCGCAAACAACCGGATAATGTGAATGCAGGGTTGTTGACCTATCCTTGCCTTATGGCGGCGGACATACTTATGCACAAAGCGGATAAAGTGCCGGTAGGCAAGGATCAGGAACAGAATATGGAGATGGCGCGCCTCTTCGCTCGACGTTTCAACAGAATCTATAACGTGGAGTATTTCAAAGAACCTCAGTCTTTCCATTTTGCCGACAAAGCGGTCAAAGTGCCTGGACTCGATGGTACAGGCAAGATGGGCAAATCTGAAGGTAACTGTCTCTATCTCTGTGATGACGAGAAAACAGTTACGAAGAAGATCATGCACGCTGTGACCGACCAGGGACCTACGCAACTCAATCAAGAGAAACCCGAAGTCATACAGAATCTTTTCACGCTTTGTGAACTCCTTTCCGGCAAAGAGGCGACAGATTACTATAATGACCTCTACAACCGTATGGAAATCCGCTACGGGGATATGAAAAAGCAGATGGCGGCAGACGCAAATAAACTGTTGGCGCCTATTCGTGAACGCATTATTGCTTTCTCTTCGGACGACGACTTATTGGACAAGATAATGCGTCAGGGAGCAGAAAAAGCTGCCGCAAGAGCGGAAAAAACAATCGAGGAAGTAAGGGAAATCATTGGTTTTAGAAAAATCTGACAGTCTCCGGAATATTACGCAAACTACGCAAACTACGTAAACTACGTTTACCAACGGATTATCGGAATAACGATGACAAAAAAAATCTACATAGGATTATGGTTCATTTTAGGTATGAGCGCTTGTTCGACGGTACAAATGCCGCCGATAGATGACGCTTATCATTGGCCCGATAAAACGGTGTCAAGCACCTCGATTAATCCGACAACTCCGGCGAACAGGAATACTTCCGAGAATTCCACAGAACCAACTGTTCCTCAGACTTCTCAGGCTTCCTCGGAAACGCCTAAAATGGAATACATTAACGTTCAGGACACCACCATTACTGTACGGATAAAAAAATGAAAAGTATTCGCCACATATTGACCCTTGTCCTTTGTACATTGTCTCTTTGTGCATGGTCTCAGGATTATACCCGTCTGTCTGAACGCACGATCATGGGAACGGCACGTTATGTCGGTATGGGAGGAGCAATGACTGCTGTAGGAGGCGATCCGTCTGCTGTCTTTGATAATGTAGCAGGTTTGGGTTTATATCGGCGCTCGGAAATACTCGTTACGTTCGATGAGACAATTGACAGAACTAAACAGCACGAAACGACTAATATCGGTAAACGCAGTTATTTCATGTGTCCGCACGCTTCTTTGGTCTTTAGCTTGCCTACTTTCAAAACAGTAGAAAAAGGGGTGTTGTTCCATAATTTCATGATTTCTTATCGGCGGATACATTCCTACGGACGCAATTATTTGGCAACAGGAACAAGCGATGCTTCTTTGGGCGCGTTAATCACAGGAGCGGATGTTGACTGGGACATCGCTTTCTGTTCTGACAGTTATAATAACAGGAACGCATTGTCCCTGAAAGAGTGGGGATATGTCAACGAGTTTTCTATTGACTGGGCAATGAATATCTCCAATCAATGGTATGTTGGTGCAGGATTACGTATTCAGTCCACTTTTCATAATGCAGACGCAATTTTTGAAGAAACATTCGACAAATTCAACACGGATGGTATAGTATATTCTAATACCAATTCCTCTGCATTGACACTTTCTGGCGTTACGTGCAGCCTCTCAGCCGGTGTCATTTACCGTCCTGCTAAGTGGATGCGCCTTGGATTTGGAATACACACTCCTTCCATAGGTACGACAAGAATTTATACGAACGGAAAACTCAAGGCAGTAACGGATTCTTTGCGTTATTCGTATGCCCCAGATGCCGCCGGATCAGATAAGGATTTCCATATGCCTTTGCACCTGTCGGCTTCAACTGCCTTCCAGATAGGAGCCTATGGTATGATTGCCTTGCAGTATGATTACCTGAAGCAGCATTATAATAGTGGAATCCATTCGCTTCGCGCTGGTATAGAAGTAATCCCCGTAATGGGAATGTATATCAATGCCGGATATGTGTACGAGAGCACATTCAAGTCCGCTGATGTCATTGTTCCTATGGATCCGTCCTTTGACAGACAAGATACCTATTTCCAGAATCTCCGATGGTCTCAATATGCGTCATGTGCTGTTGGTTATCGCGGCACGCATATGATTATTCAGGCTGCATACCAATATCGTTGGCAACGATTGAATCTCTATGCGCATGAAGCGGCAAAACCCTATGATATACATACGGACACACACCGGATCGTGCTGACAATAGGTTGGCATAGATACTAATTAAACTAAGTACAAAACAAATAACCTGAAATTGTAAATCATTCATTGAAAAATAACTTGGCATCGTGTAGCTACGAGACCGGAAAACTCAACAAATAACAACTAACCGAGTGCATATGTTTCACCAATGGCGTGCCGATACTCTACGCCGTGACCCGCGATCAGTTTATTCATACATTCGTATAAACCCGTGGTAGCGATGAGGTGGTCGGATTACAAAGGAAAAAGCAGGCCTCAAATCCTATCTTAAGGAAGTTTTCTCGCGCAAAATGCTGCACGGTGCTTTTTTGTATCCCTTTATATCCTTTTCAAACAAGACATTTCCTCTGCATAATCACAAAAAAATATCAGAAAAATGACATATTATTTGTGTATGTCATTTTTTTGTTGTACCTTTGCACCCGCAAAGGTTTTCGCTGGTGCCGACAGCGTAAAAAAGCGGTGCGTCGCTTACCGACGTTAAACAGAAGGACATAATAAAAAGCGTCTTACGCGCTTTGTTTTGGCTAACTGGAATCTCGCAAATTCAATAACTACCAAAACATCGCAGCACAAAGATGCTCATTAGTGTGTATATGGATTTCATATGCGCGTATAGTGCGTATAGGTATATACATACGGCGTGGGCTATAGTGTTGCTTGTTCAGTAGTTAGGGCAATGCGAGAGCCTCAGTTAGCGGAACAGCAATATTGCAGTCCCGCTTTTTTGTGGTTAATATCGAAAACGGATATGATGTATAGTACGTTCAAAATCACGAAATACTATACTATGTATAGTATAAGATAAAGTAGGATGCGATAAAAGCTCGTAAAACTCTGGTAACAATCATATAAAAGGTATTAAGATGGATTATAAAGAGAACTAAACAATATAAAAACAACAATAATTAACGGAGTATGCCGAAAAGCCATAAGTGAGTAGGCACAATTAAAATTATCAAACAAATGAAAAAACTATTTACTTTCTTACTTGCTATAGTGGCAAGTATTGGAACCATGTTTGCCGCAAGTGGCAAATGCGGTGAAAACCTCACATGGGAGTTAACCGATGATGTCCTGACCATCAGCGGCACAGGAGCGATGAATAATTATTCACTCGGTTCCACTGGTTCTTCCACTGCCCCATGGAATTCCTATTCTTCTTCCATTAAATCAATAATTATTAAATGGGGTGTTACCAGTATTGGAGAATATGCATTTAATAATTGTAGTAGATTGCAGTCCGTTGAAATTCCTAATAGCGTTGTAAGCATAGGTTCCCACGCATTTTCGGGTTGTGTGAGAATGGATTCTGTTAACTTCGGTAATGGTGTCACCAGCATTGGAAATTATGCTTTCTATAAATGCAGCGGTTTAACATCTGTAACCATTCCCAACAGCGTCACTAGTATTGGAAATTGGGCTTTCTCGTATTGCAGCGGTTTAACTTCCGTGACGATTGGTAATAGCGTCACGGGCATTGGAAGAAATGCTTTTGGAGGGTGTAACAGTCTGACTGCCGTACATATATTAGATTTGGCTGCATGGTGTAAAATACAGTTTGGTGAAGATGTTGCCAACCCATTATCTTATGCACATAATCTTTATGTCAATGGAGAGCTGGTTACTGATTTGATTATTCCCAATAGTGTCACAAGCATCAAATACAAAGCTTTCTCTGGTTGCACCGGTTTAACCTCAGTGACGATTCCTAATAGTGTCACCAGCATTGGAAATTATGCATTCGCTAGTTGCACCGGTTTGACCTCTGTGACGATTCCCAACAGCGTCACAAGTATCGGAGATTGGGCTTTCTACAATTGCAGCAGTTTGACCTCTGTGACGATTCCCAATAGCGTCACAAGCATAGGAATTAAAGTTTTTGAAAGTTGCAGCGGTTTGACCTCTGTTACAATTCCCAATAGCGTCGCAAACATTGGAAGTGGTGCTTTCTATGGTTGCAAAATCAGCACAATTGATTATATTGGAGATATAGAGGAATGGTTAAATAAATCATGGTCTCCATCTGACTTATCCTCTGGATATTCCCTATTACTTAATGGAAGTATTTTAGAAAAAGTAACTATTCCCGATAATGTCAAAAGTATAAAAGATAACACTTTCCTTAATTGTATCAGTTTGACTTCTGTGATGCTTCCAGATGGAGTTACAAAAATCGGTAGTTCTGCGTTTTCAGGTTGCACCAGTCTAATTTATGTAACGATTCCCAATAGCGTCATCAACATTGGAAGCGATGCTTTCAAAAATGTTCCCAATATCGTATATTATGGGACAGCGACAGGTTCTCAATGGGGAGCCAAAAGTATTAATGGTTTTACGGTAGGTTATTTCGTATATAGCGATGACACAAAAGCAACTCTTACAGCTTGCTCCGCATCAGCGCAAGGAGAAATAACCATTCCTAATAGTGTCACAAGCATAGGAAAAAGTGCTTTCTATGGCTGCACCAATTTAACTTCCGTGACGATTCCCAATAGCGTTACAAGTATTGGAAGTTCTGCTTTTCAAGAATGTACCAGTCTGACCTCTGTAACGATCCCTAATAGTGTCACAAGCATTGGAAATTATGCTTTCGCCAATTGCAGCAGTTTGACATCTGTGACAATTCCCAATAGCGTCACAAGCATTGGAAATTATGCTTTCTCTCGTTGCACCGGTTTGACCTCTGTGACCATTCCTAATAGCGTCACAAGTATTGGAGAAGGTGCTTTCTATTATTGCAGCGTTTTGGCCTCTGTAACGATTCCTAATAGTGTTAAAAGCATTGGAAATTATACTTTCGCCAATTGCAGCAGTTTGACCTTTATAACTATTCCAAACAATGTCACAGGCATTGGAGGTTATGCTTTCACCGGTAGCAAAATTAACACGATTAATTATGTTGGAGAATTAAAGGATTGGTGTGAAAAATTATGGTCTCCGGATAATATTTCAAGCAATTATCAGTTACTGTTCAATGGAGAATTACAAAAAAATGTAATCATTCCCAATAGTGTCACAAGCATTGGAAATTATGCTTTCAATAATTGCAGTAGTCTGACCTCCATCGAAATTCCTAATAGCGTCGCAAGCATCGGAAATAGTGCTTTCTATAATTGCAGCGGTTTGACTAAGGTTATAATAAACGATGTCGCAGCATGGTGTAAAATAGATTTTGCCAATTTGTTATCAAATCCCTTATATTATGCTCATCTTTTATATTTGAATGATGTAGAAATCAACAGTTTAATTATTCCTGATAATGTCACTAGCATTGGAGATTATACTTTCTACAATTGCAGTAATTTAACCTCTGTGACGATTCCCAATAGCGTCACAAGCATTGGAAATAGTGCTTTCTATGGTTGCACAGGTTTAACTTCCGTGACGATTCCCAATAGTGTCACAAGCATTGGAAATGATGCTTTTTACAATGTTCAAAATATTATGTATCAAGGGACCGCTACAGGTCTTCCTTGGGGAGCCAAAAACATCAATCTTTTTATGGATGGATACCTGTTATTTAGTGATGAAACGAGAACAACATTATTGGCTTGTTCTCGCGAGGCAGATGGAATAATAGAGATTCCTAATAGTGTTACAAGTATTGGATATTATGCTTTCTCTGGTTGCACTGGTTTAACCTCTGTGACAATACCCAACAGTGTTACAAGTATTGGATATTATGCTTTCTATAATTGCTCTAAGTTGAACTCTATAACAATCGAAGCAACTACTCCGCCATATTTAGGAGATGAAGCTTTTGATTCTACTAACGATTGTCCAATTATTGTTCCATGCGATGCGGTAGCGGTTTATAAAGAAAAATGGAGCGGCTATGCAGATCGGATTGTAGGTAATAATTGTAAATCATCTTATACGATTACGTTTGCCAACTGGGACGGTAAGGTATTACAGTCCTCACAGGTAGAGGAAGGTACGCTGCCTAAATATACAGGCACTACACCTGTTCGCCCTGAAGATGAGCAATATACCTACACGTTCAGCGGTTGGTCTCCTGCCATTGTAGCAGCCACCGCCGATGCCACTTACACCGCGAGATACGAAGCAACGAAGAAAGAGACAAATACCTGCGGCGACAACCTCACATGGGACTTGACAGACGGTGTACTCACCATCAGCGGAACAGGAAAAATGACGGATTTTTCATATCCTGATTACGGACCATGGTATTCAAGTCGGTCATCAATTAAAACACTCAATATTAGTGATGGTGTCACAAGTATTGGAAATTATGCTTTCTATAATTGCAGTGCTCTGACCTCAGTGACAATACCTAATAGCGTCACCAGCATTGGAAATAGTGCCTTCGAAGATTGCACCGGTTTGACATCTGTGACAATTCCTAACAGTGTCACAAGCATTGGAAGTAGCACTTTCTCTGGCTGCAGCGGTTTGACCTCTGTGACAATTGGCAATAGTGTCACAAGCATTGGAAAAAGCGCTTTTGCGGATTGCAGCAGTCTGACCTCTGTGACGATAGGCAATAGCGTCACAAGTATTGGAGATTATGCTTTCGAAGGTTGCAGTGGTTTGACCTCCATGACGATTCCCAATAGCGTCACAAGCATTGGAGATTGGGCATTCGATGGTTGCAGCGGTTTGACCTCTATAACGATACCAAAAAGCGTCACAAGCATTGGAGATGTTCCATTCTTATTATGTTCTAATTTAAAAACTATCGATATAGATGCGGATAATCCTAACTATAGTTCAGAGCGAGGCGTTTTATTTAACAAGGACAAAACAACTCTTATTCAATGTCCCGGAGGGAAGCAAGGAACTTACACGATTCCTAACAGCGTAACAAGTATTGGAGATTTTGCTTTTGCTCAATGCTACGCTTTGACCTCTATTGAGATTCCCAACAGCGTCACAAGTATTGGAGAGTACGCTTTTTACTTATGCTCCGGTTTGACCTCTGTTATTGTTGGAAATGGGGTTAAGGAAATAGTAAGCCCTACGTTTGCTGGTTGTCCGTTAAAGAACATTACTTTAGGTACAGGATTGCGGAAAATGTCTGTAGGAGCATTCCCATATAATGTAATGATGGACGGCTATGATGAATATGGTCTGCCTATGCCTAAAACGGATGCATCAGGTAATTTTATTTATACCGTAGAAAAAGTTGTCTGCTATGCAAAAGTTCCACCGACAATTGAACTTTCTGGAGCTTCCGATTATAAAGGATTTCTTGATAATTTTGCCGAAGCCGTCATATATGTACCTCAGGAAAGCGTTAGTAGATATCAGGCATACACTGAAACATGGGGACGACTGGATATACGGCCTATAAAAGCCGCCACAGCGGATGCAACAAGTTTAACCGTCACACCTTCCGCAAGTTCAGCCGAAATCACATGGCCGCAAGTCTCCGGTGCCGCTTCTTACGAATTGATCATCAAAGACAAGTCTGGCAATGTGGTTTGCACGCTTATCTTTAACGCAGAAGGACAGTTAACATCAATCGCTTTTGCTGCTCCTTCCCGCGATGGCGCTCCGCAACGCACACAAACAGCAGGCTTTTCGTTTACTATAACAGGCCTCGATAGTGGAAGTAGTTATGATTTGACGATGACTTCCAAAGACCAAAACGGCAATACAATAGACGAGAAACAGTTGTCTTTCAGTACTAATGGTAGCAGCCCGGAAGCCATAGACACTATAGATGCTGCCAAACTTGGAAGTTCGTCCAAAATTCTCCGTAATGGTCAGGTACTGATCCGGCGTGGCGATAAATTATATACTATGCAAGGTCAAGAAGTCGAGTAAGAGTCCTAAGAAGTGACACCACTTCTCTTCTCTCAATGACATCTCCGGTCCCATACTTGGAGATGTCATTTTTTCTTTGCTTCAAGACGAGGTGGGGCAGTATATGCCTTTTTCGAATTCAGTAATCAGAACACTATAATCCATCCGAAAAAGACTTTCTTGCGTACATATAAAACCTATTTTGCGCATAAAAACGATTTTTTTGTTTAAAAATTTGCATATGTGCAATTTTTGTTGTACCTTTGTACGCTTTTTCGTGAATTATTATTGTAAACAATAAAATCATTAAAAATATGGCTAAGAAAAAACAAGACAAATTTGAGAAGCAGGACGAGCAGCTTCAAGAAGTGAACGAAGCGCTCACCGGTGCCGGTAAATGGATTGAGGAACACGCAAACGCGCTGAGTTGGTGTATTACGATCATCGCTCTTGTCGCTGTAGCTATCATGGCGTACAACCAGTTTGTAGTTACACCAAAGAAACAAGCTGCCAACGAAGCAATTGCCAAGACAGTCGGTTATTTCATGGTAGGCGACTATGAGAAAGCGCTTTACGGAGATGACATCCAAGCGGACGGCTTTGAGGCTATCGCAGACCAGTACAGCAATCAGGAAGGCAAATTAGCAGCTCTGTACGCCGGTATCTGCCATTTTGAGCGTGCCGAGTACGAAGAGGCGGCTGAGTTCCTTAAACGTTTCTCTGCTGACGATGTGAATTTTGATCCGGCAGCACACCAATTGCTTGGTGATGCTTATGTTGAGTTGCAGCAGTATGACGATGCCGCCAAGGCATTCGAGGCTGCCGCTAAGTCGGGTAACAAAGTGATTGCACCGATGAGCCTTAAGAAAGCAGGTATCGTTTATCTGCATGAGGGTGAGAACGCAAAAGCACTCAAAGCTTTCAAAACAATCAAAGAAAAATATCCCAATTCCAACGAGGCAAAGGATATTGACAAATATATTGCCATTGCGCAATAATTCGTACTTCGTACATCCATAAATTGTACATGGTATGACTACTGATTTGTCAAAATATGATGCAAATCAACTGCCTGGCGCTGACGTTCTCGAACGTCAGCGCTATGCAATTGTTGTAGCAGACTGGAATAGTGAAATCACTTATGCCATGGCTCAGGGAGCCGTTGACACTTTTCTCAAGCATGGTGTGCAAGAGGACAATATTGACGTGTTGCATGTGCCCGGTGCTGTGGAACTGACCTACGGCGCAGCACGTATTATGAAAGAGGAACGCGTTGACGCTGTCATCGTCATCGGTTGTGTCATCCATGGCGACACGCCGCACTTTGATTATGTGTGCCAATCGGTGACGCAAGGTGTAGCGACTTTGAACGTTCAAGGCAAAGTTCCGGTTATTTTTTCAGTACTGACAGTTTTAAACAAACAGCAAGCGCTTGACCGTTGCGGAGGAAAACTCGGAAACAAAGGCGTCGAGGGAGCTTACACCGCTATCCGGATGGCAAACCTTTGAATCGTCAAATCCCAAAATCTTCAAATGGCGAAAGTCTATAAGTTCGGAGGCGCATCCGTAAAAGACGCTGAAGGCGTACGGAATGTGGAGGACATCGTCCGCAAAGCGGATGGTGAACTTATGGTCGTAGTGTCTGCGATGGGTAAGACAACTAACGCTCTTGAGCGGGTGGTGGAGTACTGTGCCTCCGGGCAAGAAGAAAAAGCATTGTCGCAATGGGTGGATATCATTGATTTTCATGTGGCAATCATGAAAGAACTGGGGTTGCAGCCCGGTTATGATATCCGTTTGCAAGGCGAGATCCCTTATGACCCGGCATTGTCGTTTGACGAGAACTACGATCAGGTCGTCTCAATGGGAGAGATTATGTCCACCCAGATTGTTGCGGTCTATTTGCTCAAGCAGGGATTTTCTGTCGAATGGTGGAATATACCTAAACTGCTTATTACCGATTCTACATGGCGTGAAGCGAAAGTGGACGATGAAACCAGCTGCTCAGCCATAAGGGCAGGGTGGAACAGACCCAATCGCCCGCAAGTGGTTGTAACGCAGGGATTTATCGGAGGCACAGCGGATGGCAAACGCACCACCTTGGGACGTGAAGGTTCGGACTACACCGCAGCTCTGTTGGGCAACTATCTGGATGCCGAATCCGTTACTATATGGAAAGATGTACCGGGTATTCTCAATGCCGATCCGCGTATAGAACCGGACACAGTACTGATACCTTCGTTGCGTTATCAAGATGCCGTTGAACTGGCATACTCAGGAGCACAAGTTATACATCCCAAGAGTATCCGCCCTCTGGAGAACAAATCTATTCCGCTGTATGTCAGGCCATTTGGTAATCCTACGGCGGCCGGATCGTGTATCTCTACTGATGGAACAGGACCGATAGATGTGCCGGTATATATCTGGCGCAAGAATCAAATCCTTATTACTATGCGCGCGAAAGACTTCGCGTTTGTTCTGGAGGAGAGTTTGAGCGAGATATTCGATATTATCCGCCGTCACCGTTTAAAAGTATCCCTAATACAATCATCAGCGGTCACCATTTCCGTCTGCGTGGACAATACACGCTTTGTACCGGAGGCGATTGAGGCTCTACAACAGCATTTTAATGTGTCATACAATGATAAGTTATCTCTGCTGACCATACGCGGAACGACCCCGGAGATATTGGAGCATGCGAAAAACGGAAGAACAATCATGTTGAGCCAGACAACCCGTCGTACAGCACGTATGGTGGTAAAAGACTGAAACAGGTTCAATAGTAAAAAATAATGACTAAAAGGTAAATGATTAAAATCAGTCAATAATTCCATGAAACACATAAAACAATATTTTACACGCGAGTACTGGCGCGAAGAATGGAAATTTATTTTCCATACTCTTTGTACAGCCAAATTCTGGCGAGAACTGGTAATGATGACCATCGGTATGAGTTTAGGAGCGGCTGCGGTCTATTATTTTTTGATGCCGAGCCATCTTATCGTAGGTTCCATTTCCGGTCTTTCCATTGTGCTCAATACACTTTTCGGTGGCACAGCAGACACATTCTCCTATTGGGTAATGGGTATCAATGCTTTCCTTTTACTGCTGGCTTTTCTGTTAATCGGAAATGAATTCGGCGCCAAGACGGTCTATACGGCAATGATTCTTGGTCCTCTTACGCAATTATGGGACAGAATCTACCCATACACAAATTTTACACACCAAGTCATTGATAATCCTGAGATACTGAGTCAGTTACAAGCAGGGAATAGAGTTCTTGACGCCCATAATAATCCGTATTTGCTGAGCCGCTCCGGTGAAGTGCTTGAACAAGTACGCGAGAGTGTCATGAGTGGCGGATTAGGATTAGGAGACGTGTGGTTTGACCTCATCTGTTTTGTTTTGCTGCTCAGTGCATGTCAGGCATTAATGTTTCGCATCAATGCTTCCACCGGAGGTCTTGATATTATAGGCAAGATAGTGAACAAATATCTGCATTTTGATATTGGCACGTCTGTGGCTATCGGCGGAGCGATTATCTGCTGTACATCGTTCCTTATCAATGACTTCCGAATGGTTGTCATCGGTATTATCGGAACATGGATCAACGGTCTCGCCATTGATTATTTTACAGCATCTCTCAACAAACGCAAACGTGTCTGCATCGTTTCTGACCAGCATGAACGTATTCGAGACTATATTGTGAATCAGCTTGTACGTGGTTGCTCATTGTACAAAATTCAAGGTGGATTCAGCGGAGAAGAACATACAGAGATACAAGTGTTGATAACTCAGGACGAGTTTTCCTCCCTTATGGCATTTATCCGCAATAATAAAATACAAGCCTTCATTACTGCCGGCAACTGTTCAGAGGTTTACGGACTATGGATCCGACACAAGAAAATAAACGGCAAAGTGGTTGGCGTAAATTCATAAATATTGATAAAAGAAAAAGAAAGATAAAAGATAAAAGATAAAAGATATGAAACCTACATTATTTATATTGGCAGCCGGAATGGGTAGCCGTTACGGAGGTTTGAAGCAGATGGACGGTCTCGGACCTAATGGCGAAGCCATTCTTGATTACAGCGTCTATGATGCATTGCGTGCCGGATTTGGCAAGATTGTATTCGTTATCCGCAAGGATTTTGAAGATGACTTTCGTCGTGTAGTATTGAGCAAATATGAAGGCAAAGTACCATGTGAAGTATGCTTCCAGTCGGTGGATAAAGTTCCGGAAGGCACTTCGTACAATCATGAGCGTACCAAACCTTGGGGAACTAATCATGCCGTACTTATGGGCAAAGAACTTATTCATGAGCCTTTCGCAGTCATAAATGCAGACGATTTCTACGGCAAAGAGTCTTATCAGGTTTTGGCGGACTTTCTGCGTTCGGTAGAAGGCAAGCAGGGTGAATACTGTATGGTAGGATATCGCGTTGCCAATACACTCAGCGAGAATGGCTCCGTCAGCCGTGGTGTATGTGCCACCGATGCGCAGGGACACCTGACAGATGTAGTGGAGCGCACGAAAATTGAAGAGAAAAACGGTGTTATCGTTTATACCGAAAACGACAAGGACACTCCGCTTTCCCCCAACACACCTGTGTCCATGAATATGTGGGGCTTTACACCAGAATATTTCCAATACAGCGAAGAAGCATTCCGTGCTTTTCTGGTGGAAAAAGGCCAGGAACTTAAATCGGAGTTTTATATCCCGACACTGGTCAATGACCTCATCGCTTCCGGCAAAGCGACTTGCAAAGTACTGGATACACCGTCCAAATGGTTCGGTGTGACGTATGCGGAAGACCGTCCTCAAGTGGTAATGAAAATCAACCAGTTAATTGCTGCGGGCGATTATCCGGCCAAGTTATTTTAATTTGTAAAAATTATGGCAAGAATTTTAGTTACCGGAGGAACCGGATATATAGGTTCGCACACAACCGTCGAACTGATGCAGCAGGGCTACGATGTCACTATCGTGGACAATCTCAGCAATTCGTCCGTAGATGTGTTGGACGGCATA
>ONQO01000036.1 GCA_900319995.1 uncultured Bacteroidales bacterium | reverse complement strand
TCCCAAGGCTGGAGAGATTTGTCATTTGACATTTGACATTTGCCATTTTGCAGGTCCTCGTCCAGAAGTTTTTGGAGTTCGGCCGCTTCGCGTTTGGCAGCTTCCAGAGAAGGCGCCCATACAGATTGCAGAAAAGCGTCCACCGTTTGATGGTTCTTCGCCATGCAGTCCGCAAGGATATAGTCTGCAGGGTTGTCATAACCGAAGAGTCCGGCTTTCTCGATACGAAGTTCCATTTCGCGGATGATGACCGCTTTGTTGTCAAACTCGTTGTTGTGGTTGGCTCTTGTGGTATAGTCCAGAAGGAGTTGTTTGCGCAGTTCTCGGTTCTCGCAGTACTGAAGCACCGGAGTGAAAGAGGTACGTTTGGGTGTGAAGAGCCATTCTCCCGGATGTCCAGCAGCGGCAGCTTCTTCTGCTGCGGCCGCTTTGGCAGATTCAGGAAGACCTTTCAGCAAGGCTTCGTCTTTCACGAAACGCTTGCAGGCATTGGTCTCTGCCACTACGTTATTACCGAACTTCAGCGAGAGGAGACTCAGTTCAAGGTTGATTTCTTTGAGTCTTTCTTTTTTGTCTTCCGGCAAGTTCGCACCGTTGTCGGCGAAGGACTTGTAGGTCTCCGTCACAAGTCTCATCTGTTCGGGGTTCAATCCCAATTGTTCGCGCTGGTCGTACACGGCTTTGACCCGCTGGAAGAGCGCATCGTTGAGAATAATACCATCGCTGAGTTCGCTCAACATCGGATATACTTTCTCGGCGATGGCGTTCATCTCATCGTTACCATCCGCTTCAAGGACATTGAAGAAGATACCGGAAATACTGTCGAGCGTCATGCCAGATCGGTCCAGCGCGACGATGGTGTTGTCGAAGGTTGGTTCTTCGGGGTTATTCACGATAGCCTCCACTTCCGCTTTTTGTTCGTTAACAGCGGCTTCGAAAGCAGGGATGTAATTGTCCAGTTGGATCTGGTCAAATGCCGGAATGGAGTAAGTGGTCGGCAGTTCCGACTCTTGTTTTGAACAAGCAAGCATAGTCATTGCGATTGCTCCTAAAGTTAATAGTTTTTTCATTTGGTTTGATATGTTTTGATGTGGTTTGAATCTATTTGATTCTTACATTCTTTTCCATAGACTGTTTAATGCGTTCGCGCAGTTCCCGTGACTGGTTGTCAGCTTTTTGATACCAGTGCGGCCGGAAGTCTTGGGCGAACTTACATTTGGCAAGTTTGATTTTGAGGTTATCAATATTCCCGCTGACGTTAACGCCCAGATAGATGGGTTTGAGGACGTTGATGTCATAATCAAAAGTCATGTCGGTATTATGTCTTCCTCCGAGCGCGACCATGTAGTTATCCATCTGGACGCATAGCGGATAGACATCGATTTCGTTCTTATAAACGGTAATCTCGGCGTTGATGGAGTCGATTTTGTTTTCCGTTTTCTTATTGAACATGAGCAGTTTGCTTATTTGCGAGAATGTTTCTCCGTCCAACACAACGAGATCTTTTCCCGTGAGCGAAGCGGCTCCTCGTAGCGTACTCATTTTGGGTTTGTACTGGCTGTTAAGATAGGTTTCTGCGGCAAGGTGGAACTGCGCAGCTCCCTTGAAAGAACTAAGCATAGGAACCATCTGTTCGAGGTTAGGAATCATGGTCAGCAGTTCGTCTATGTCCACGTCCACCATGTGATAATCCATGCCGAGGTATAGGTGATTTCGTCTTGGGGAGCGGTACATAGCGGTGAGTTGCAGTTTGGCAGCCCGGCACACAAATCCCACTTCGTCCAGGGTCAGCGTACCATCGTTGAGGTAAATGCCACCCTTGAGGTCTTTTGCAATCTGGTTGAACGCCACCACTTCCTGCATATGCGTGTTGAGCGCCAAATTCACGTCTGTAGGAACGAGGAAAGGACCGGACTCCTTGTCGGAGTCATTTGTCATTTGTGATTTGTCATTTGACATTTGATCATTTTTATCCTTTTCCTCAGGTTGTTCTTCAGAACCGCTATCAGCAGAGAACCAAGCGAGAAGTTGGTTGGCATCGCAATGGTTGGAAACGATATCGAGTTGTCCCTCGAGAATGGTGTCATGGCGGAACCATTTGCCAATATTGTGCACGTAGCCTTTGATATTCAAATCCGAGTTGCCTAATTCGATTCGCGAGTTGTCGATCGTCATGTTCCTGTTGGAATACTGGAAATCGATGCTTGGAACAATGACTGCTTCCGGGAGTCTTTCGGGCAAATTGAACTCTCCGTTTGTGAGTTGTATTTTCAGCCTCGGATTCCATTTAAGGAGAATGTTCTCTTCTTTTTCGTTGTAGCGCGCTGCGGCTTCCAGCACGAGCGAGTCCGTTTTGGCGGACAGTTCTTCTCCCATCTTTCCGTTCAGCGCTTGTGTATGAATCTTGGCGCTCACTTTCTTTCCACCGCTGACGAACGCTTCCAGTTGCGTTTTTTTCAAGTCAGCGAGAATGTCATCGAACTGTCCATCCAAAGCATCCAAGTCAATGTACGCGAAATAATCCTGTCCGTTTGCCAGAATGTTCGCCACTTCTATCCGCATATCCGGTTCGTCAATGAAGGCATTGAGTGATTTGCCCATTTCGAAGTCCACTTTCGCGGCTTTCAGGTCCACTCGTGCCCAGTTGACAGATTTCTTGGATGGTTTGCTGTTCGGGATCTGTATCTTCGCCTTGGTAGAAGGCAGTACAGCGAGCATACTGTCTTGCTCGAAGCGGATGTCGGTCAGCGTCAGATCTGCATTGATGCGTCCTTTTTCCAGTCGCATTTCAGTGAGGTCGGCGAGTTTAATTTTGACAGCGGCGGTTCCTTTCGTGCGTCCGGTAAGATTCATGGAATCCGGCATAAAGTACTTGAAGTCAGGCAAGTTGGCATCCAATGTCATCTGCAAATCCAAGAACATATCTCCGGAGAAATCGTTCACTTGTCCTTTTGCAGCCAGTTGGCTCTTTTTTGTTTTAGCCGCCATGTTATTGATGGTAATGTCAGATGTCTGTCCCTCGTTGAGGTTCAAAACGGCATTGGCATCCAGCGCTAAATCGCGTAGTGTGTAAGGCAGCGGTTTATAACTTCCCTTTCCGTCCTCCAGAGTCAAGTGTGCCATGACGAGCGGCATTTGAGTCTCACTATACGAGCCTTGGATGTCCGCCTGTAACTGCACTTTTCCGTCCACGTCAAGATCTTTGAGTGATTGTGTAAAAGTCTCCGGTACGAGTGCCAATAGTGGTACAATCTGCCATTTTCCGGTAGTGAGGCGCATATTCAAGTCAATCGTGTCTCCCAACCGTATATCCCCGTCCAACGCCAAGTCAAACTCATTGAGCGCCAGTTCCGCTTCGTCAAAGGCGAAATACATAGAGTCCAGATTCAGTTTCACGGGTGCGTCCAAAGCGATATGCATGCTGTCAGCATAAGTCTCGTTTTTGATGCTCGCGCAAACATCGTTGGCATCGAGCGTCAGGTGCATGTCGTTCCAGTTGGAAGCGGACGCCGCCAATTCCGTGACACCCATAGAAGCGGACATGGTGTCCTTGTCGTTGAGATAGGTGATAGTATTCGCCTTGATTCGCAAACCGTCCACTCTCAGTTCATTGAAGGGCAGAGAGAAGGCCGTGGTGTCTTCTTCCGTAGAGTCGGGAGACATGACGAATACATCGAGGTTGGTAGTGCCGTCCAAAGCCGTATAGTAATTCACGGAAGCGTCGTCCAAGATGGCTTCATGCACAATGAGGTTGTTGTGCTTTAGAAACTGCATTACGTCCACGGTAGCGGTGAGATGTTTCGCCTCAACGACCGTATCATTCTGTGCGCCAGGCATAGGGTTGAGCAAGAGCAAACCGTCAGCGCGGAGGCCTACACGGGGAAAAGTAGAGAAGAAAGTGAGTTCCACTTCCCCAATTTCATACTCGCAGGTAATAAATTTACCCGCCACGTCGCGGACAACAGGTGTAAGGCGTTCAGGTGTGAAAATGAAATAGCATGCCACCACAACAGCAATCACCACGAGCATCACCAGACTAAAAAGCGTCCATCCGATTATTTTGAGCGCACGTTTCATAAGAATAATTATTTAAGTTCTACGACTTTTTCGAAAGTGAACTTAATGGATTTATGGTCTTTCTCATAGTAAGCCAATTCGGTATCTGTCAGCATAGTAACCACATATATCTTCGGAATCTCAGCTCCACCATTGTCCATGAGATGGATCTCTGTCAGATTACCATCTTTTTCAAATTTGTATTTGAACCATCCGTTACCGTGAATGCCGTGTTTCTCAAGGAAATCCAGCAAGTCCTGCTCAAATACGTCTTCTGCTTCGTCCCATTCGCGGCCATAGAGATAGCCAGTTTCTTCACTTGCCTCTTTTGTAAATCGCACATAATGTTGCAAATCAGTATGTGTGGTCTCTTTCCAGAGGCCTTGCAAGTCTTCCAGTTGGAATTCCGGCTGTTGTTTTTTGAACATGTTGCAACTCGTCAACACAGCTCCTATGAGGGCGAGTAACAGTAATTGATGAAAACGTTTCATACTTTTTCTATTTTGATATTAATCGAATAACCGTCCATTTCTATGGCAGTAGGCAGTTGGCAGTTAGCTGTTAGTTCCAGTTTGGTAGCGAGAACTTGTGAAGCGATGTAGTCTCCGCAATGCAGGACTGCGTTGTGGATCTCCGGTTTGTCTTCCAAGGTTACAACTATGCGGTCTGTGATCTCGAGTCCGGAGGATTTACGAAGGTTCTGAATGCGGTTGATAAGCTCGCGTGCCGTTCCTTCTTCTATGAGTTCGTCCGTCAGTTCGATATCGAGCGCGATGGTGAGGATTCCGTTGTTCGCCACGAGCCATCCTGGCATGTCTTCGGTGAGGATGTCCACGTCCTCTGCAATCAATTGATAATTGACAGTTGACAATTGATAATTGCCGTTTTGCTCCATTTGAGCAATCTGGTCCTGGTTCATCGCGTTAATCTCAGCGGCTACGGCTTTCATCTGTGCACCGACTTTCTTTCCAAGGACTTTAAAGTTCGGTTTGATCTTCTTGACGAGACGGATTTCTGATTGCTCTGCAGGGACGATGACCAGTTCCTTGACGTTTACCTCCGATTTGATGAGGTCAGCCACGTGGAGTAGTGCGTCGGTTGTCTCTTGATCCGGCGTCGGAATAACGGCCTTTTGGAGCGGCTGACGTACGTTCTTCTCTGCGCGTTTGCGGAGAGAGAGAATGGTGGAAGTGGCTTGTTGTGCGAGGTACATCTGACGCTCCAAGACTTCGTCTATACTATCGCTATCAGCTATTGGCCATTGGCTTAAATGCACGGTTTCATCGGTCAAATCTCGGTAGAGACGGTCGGCATAGAAGGGTGCGTTCGGCGCCATGAGTTGGGCTACGGTCTTAAGACAGGTGTAGAGGGTTGAGTATGCCGCTTGTTTGTCGGCGTTCATCTCACCTCCCCAGAAACGTTTGCGGTTCAGACGCACGTACCAGTTGGAGAGGTCGTCCTGCACGAAGTCGGAAATTGCTCGTCCGGCTTTGGTTGGTTCGTAGGCTTCGTAGGCCTCGGTAACCTCTTTGATGAGGGAGTTGAGTTTGCTCAGTATCCACAGGTCGATCTCGGCATAACCCTGCGGTTCGTTTTCGTCTCGTTTTCGTCTCGTTTTCGTCTCGTTTTCGTGTTTGACAGCAGGTTGCCAGTTATCGACGTTGGCATAGAGAGCGAAGAATCCGTATGTGTTATAAAGGGTTCCGAAGAACTTACGGCGGACTTCATCCACTCCTTCGGGATCGAATTTGAGGTTTTCCCACGGACTGGAGTTCGTCAGCATGTACCAGCGGACGGGATCGGCTCCGTATGTGTCGAGTGCTCCGAAGGGATCGACAGCGTTACCGAGACGTTTGGACATCTTGTTGCCGTTCTTGTCGAGGACAAGACCGTTGGAGATGACGTTTTTGTAGGCTACGGTTCCTTCAATCATGGTGTGTATTGCGTGGAGGGTGAAGAACCATCCGCGTGTTTGGTCCACACCTTCTGAGATGAAGTCGGCAGTACGGGGTGCGTCGGCATTCTCGAAGGGATAGTGGTTCTGTGCGTACGGCATAGCGCCGGAGTCAAACCACACATCGATGAGATCGAGTTCTCGCTTCATGGGTTTGCCGGACGGAGAGACGAGGATGATGTTATCCACGTACGGCCGATGGAGGTTGATGACAGAAGGATCGTAATTTTCTTTGGAGTAATCGCCCACTTTATGGTTCGGCCAAGGGTTCGAGGACATGAAGCCTGCCTTCACAGATTTCTCGATTTCATCGAATAATTCTGCGATGGAACCGATGCAAATTTCCTCTGTGCCATCTTCGGTACGCCAGATCGGCAGTGGTGTTCCCCAATAACGGCTTCGGCTGAGGTTCCAGTCGTTGAGGTTATTGAGCCACTGTCCGAAACGACCTGTTCCGGTGGATTCGGGCTGCCAGTTGATGGTCTTATTGAGGGCGATCATCTCGTCGCGCGCTTTGGTGGATTTGATGAACCATGAATCAAGCGGGTAATAGAGGACGGGTTTGTCGGTACGCCAGCAATGCGGGTACGAGTGCACGTGTTTCTCCGTGCGCAGGAGTCGTCCGTCGGCTTTCATCTCCAAGCAGAGGTGCAAGTCGAGTGTTTCAGCCTTAGAAGCTGCGGTTTCATCGTACTTTCCGTCGATAGTAAACTGCGGATCGTAGGCATTTTTGACCCATCGTCCGGCGTATTTGCGATAGAGTTCGTCGTTTACGTTCGCTTTGTACCATTCTTCGTCGAGGTCTTCCACACGCCAATATTTGCCGGTGAAATCGACCATAGGTCGCGGTCCGTTGTTCTTGGTCAGCATGTAGAGACCGGGTACTCCGGCAGCGTCGGCTACTTTCTTATCGTCCGCTCCGAAAGTAGGCGCGATATGTACGATACCTGTTCCGTCTTCGGTGGTCACATAGTCACCCGGAATAACACGGAAAGCGCCTTCGCCCGGATTCACCCACGGGAAAAGCGGCTCGTATTCAAGTCCGACGAGGTCAGCGCCTTTGTAGCGGGCAACAATCTTCGGCTCTATGAGTTTGCCTTCTTCGTCCACGCCGCACAGATCTTTCTGATAAGCCGAGAGACGAGCTTCTGCGAGGATAATATGGTCACCGACAGGTGTCTCCACTTCTACGTAGTCGATTTTCGGACCGACGCAAAGAGCCGTGTTGGAAGGAAGTGTCCAAGGTGTTGTGGTCCAAGCGATGATATAGACCTCACCCCGACCCTCTCCTAAGGAGAGGGAGTTATTTGGTTTCACCTTAAAGCGAGCTGTGCATGTGAGATCTTTGACGTCACGATAACAACCGGGCTGGTTGAGTTCGTGGGACGAGAGACCTGTTCCTGCTGCCGGAGAATAAGGCTGAATGGTGTAGCCTTTGTATAAGTAGCCTTTTTTGTAGAGTTCTTTGAGCAGAAACCAGAGTGTTTCGATGTATTTGTTGTCGTACGTGATATAGGGGTTGTTGAGATCGACCCAGTAGCCCATTTGTTTGGTAAGGTTGGTCCACTCCTTGGTATATTTCATCACCTCGCGGCGACAAGCGTTATTGTATTCATCGACGGAGATTTTCTTACCGATGTCCTCTTTTGTAATGCCCAACATTTTCTCCACTCCCAACTCCACGGGCAGTCCGTGTGTGTCCCAACCTGCTTTTCTGCGTACTTGGAACCCCTGCATTGTTTTGAATCGGCAGAAAGTGTCTTTGATGGTACGCGCCATGACATGGTGTATACCGGGCATTCCATTCGCCGAAGGAGGTCCTTCAAAGAACAGGAACTGCGGGTGTCCCTCGCGTGTTGAAACACTCTTTTCAAACAAGTTTTCTTCTTCCCATTGTGCCAGCACTTCTTTGCTGATTGCCGGCAAATCCAATCGTTTGTATTCGTTAAATTTCTTCATATTTATTGTTAATCGTTTGCAAGCCGTTAAAAAACGGCTGCAAAGTTACAAAAAAAAAATGATATACGCAAAAAAATTTGCATATATCAAAAAAAAGATGTACTTTTGCAGCATGAAAGAGAAAATAATTCGAACCCTTGTGTGGTTGGGTGTTATGGCAGGATTGTCGTTAGTGACGGTCATATTGCTATTTGTGTTTTACGGTAAAAGTTATTTGTCCGGCAACCCGACGTTAGAATCCATGAAGTGGATTCAGTTCTATACTGTGGTGGGAACTTTACTTCTTCCGCCGTTTATCTGCGGTTTTTTATGGGATCCTCATCGCAACCCGTTCCAGTGGCTTAAGTTGGGCCAAGGAGCCCATTGGTCGTATTTTCTGCTGGCTGTCGGAATCATGTTATTTGCGTTACCCGGAATCAATCTATTAGCGGATATCAACAGCCGTATTCCTTTGCCTGACAGTCTTATTCAGAAGGAGGCCGATGCTGCGGCATTGATAGAACAGTTTCTACATGCGGACAATATCTATACAGTGCTGATTAACTTTGGGTTAATAGCTCTTCTTCCAGCTTTTGCAGAGGAACTTACTTTTCGCGGAACGCTTCAACAGATATTGGAAGGCGAAAGGTCGAAGGATGGACGACAAGGAGTCCAAGTACATATAGCGATATGGGTAGCAGCCATTATTTTTTCCGCAATCCACATGCAGTTTCTCGGTTTTATTCCCCGAATGTTGATGGGCGCGATGTTTGGCTATATATTTGTATGGACAGGAAGTCTATGGCTTCCGATGTTAATGCATTTTACCAACAATTCGATGGTGATAATAATGTATTACGCGCTCGGCTCAATAGGTGGCGCAGAGGCGGAATCGTATAAAAATTATGCCGACACATTTGGTGCCGGCACAACATGGTGGGTAGGCGTATTGAGCCTGATCATTACATTTCTGGGTCTACTAATATTCTACCGCAGAACTCACAAACAATGATTTTCTTACGTGTACGGATGTCGAGTTGTTGCTGAGCTGGAATTTTAGCGTGGCAACCTCCGCAAGAGTCTCGCTCAATCTTAACGACCGCGAGTCCGTTTCGTGCGTTTTTACGAATACGTTTGAATCCAGCTAACAGACGCTCGTCAATCTTCTTTTCCAGTTCCGTAGCACGAAGTACCAAAGCCTCTGTTTCAGACTTTGTTTCCGCCAGGATCTGATCCAGTTCGGAGCGTTTCTGGTTAAGATCCACGGTGCGCTCCTCGATGTCCTTTGTTGTTTTCGCTTTGTCAGCGAGGCGTGCTTCCAGTTCTGCGGAGAAGTGTTTGATTTTTTTCTGCGAAGCTTCGATTTCCAGTTCCTGATACTCGATTTCCTTGTTAAGGTTGTCGAACTCGCGATTGTTCCGAACGCTGTTCTGTTGCTCTTTGTAGCGTGAGATGGAAGCGTTGGCGTTTTCTGTGCGTACTCGGTGGTCGGAAATCTGTGTTTCGCACTCTTTGATTTCGTTCTCGATATTGGTCAGACGGGTTTTTAGACCTTCCACTTCATCTGCCATATCTTTTACTTCCTGCGGCAGTTCTCCTGCCAGTGTGCGCAAGTTGTCAATCTTGGTGTCCACTTGCTGTAACTCATAGAGGAATTTCAGTTTGTCCTCTACTGTCAATTCTTTGGTTCTTGCCATAAAATTAATTACAATTTACTATTTGAATAGGTGTTCTATCGGATTTGCTGATGGTACATTTCACGCCGAGCGGTTTGAGTATGTCTCTAAAAATCTCGCGGGCATGTCGTTCGCTTATCCAGTGGTCGATGTCAATGAGTCCGATTCGGCCGTCAGCGTCCAGAAACTCATGGTATTTGCAGTCGGCAGTGAGGTACACATCAGCCCCTTTCGCAATTGCTTCCCCAATGAACTCCGCTCCGCTACCCCCGCAAAGCGCCACCGTCTGAATCATCTCTTTTTGCGGCCGCGTATAGCGCACGTAGGTGCACTCCAGTGTTTTGCGCACATGTTCTATGAAAGCACTGTATGAGATCTGTTCCGGCAATGTACCGATGACGCCGAGACCTGTATTCGCCCCTTGCTGTTGCGTCGGAACAAGTATGTGTTGTCCAATAATGCCGAGTTTGTCGGCAAGGCGTGTGTTGATGCCTCCGATGACGCTGTCCAGACTTGTGTGGGCGGAGTAGATGGCGATGTTGTTCTTGATAGCCGTTTCTACAACACGGGCTTGCGGTGTCTGTCCGCACACTTGTTTGAGTCCGTGAAAAAGCAAAGGGTGGTGAGAGATAATAAGTTGGCAACCAAGCATAATAGCCTCACTGACCACATTTTCCGTAATGTCTGTGGTCAAGAGGACGGACTGAATATCTCGTCCTGTGTCACCTACCTGCATTCCCGAGTTATCCCATTCTTCCTGGGCACTCCGTGGCGCTACAGATTCTATGCTATTGATGATGGCTCGTAAGAGCACTTGTCGGCTTTTCGCCGTTAGCTATCCATCAGCTATTGGCTTTATCTTCCTCAGCATTTTCCTCTTCGATGCTGAAATTGGTGATGCCAGCATTGATGAGTATGTTGTACCATTGTATGAGTTTTCGGATGTCGGATGGATATACCCGGTCGCGGTCCCAGTTAGGGAGCACCTGATCGAACCACGCCTGTAATTCTGTATTCGATACCTTTTTGGGGTCGAATGTCACAGCCTTCAGTTCCTCTTTTTTACCGGCATTTGTAAGCACTTCGCTCAGGGAAACGTCGTCCGCATCGGTGAACATAGAGACATCGCTCAATGCCACAATCTTGTCACGCGCATAGGTAGGCATCCGTTTGCCGTCCACTAATGACTCCACAATCAGCATGTTGTTGCCGCGGCTGACCAATTTGTACAAACCCGGCTTGCCGGTAATAGCAAGGATATTTTTAAGACTTTCCATAATCAATTTTCAAAATCGGGTGCAAAGGTACTGCTTTTTTTTGATATGTGCAAATAAAACGCCTTATTTTTTGTTTTTGTCATCCAAATCAATGTTTTGTACCCCTTGTTTTGCCGTTCCATCGCTCTATTTCCCGGAAGTCCGCTCCTGTTCGTTGGAAGAGTGCAAAGTATTTCACGACCGGATGCGTCACAGGCGTAAAGAACCATTAGACCTATAATCCACAATGTAACCAACAACTTTTTCGCTCTCATTCATTTCCATTTTGACCGCAAAGGTACTGTTTTTTTTGATATATTCAAATATTTTCGGACAAAGAGACCCTATTTTGATGTAAAAGCAACAATTTATTTGCATATCTGGGATTTTTGTAGTAATTTTGCAGTCTGAAAGAAAAAACAGTAAATAAAGAACAGATATGGAGCAAGACGACAAACGGAGATTATCAGCATTGATTCGCCGCATAGTGTATATAGTGATTGCCATAGTGGCAGCGGCATTAACGTCCAAAGGGCCTGTGTTCACATTCGGTCAAGATAAGGGAATAATATACACCCGCAGTTTCTCTATGGATTTGAAAGAATTCGTGGTGACCCAGACGACACTTGATACCCATGTTGATAAAGTGTGGAAAAAAGAGTCTGTGATAGGATTGTATGTATGTTATATCCTTATGCTTGTGCTCAGTATTACCTGTCTATTTGCCATTTATCCTACCAAGTTGCGATTGATAGTGAGTTCTCTAACAATGACTTCCGCCGGACTATTTTATGTATTTTGGATTTATTATGCGGTAAAGATATCCGGTGAATATGCCACACTTGCGCCCACCTGGACAGCGTTTATGCCAGCTGTGGTGATAGCGATGATGATAGCCGTGTTCCGAAATGTAATGAAGCACGGGCACTATTTCGACGATATCGAAGATGTGTAAAGGCAACTGCGGAGTCCTACCTCGCTTTTACCAAGCCAAAACAGCTTCAACCGGCAGGTGATCCGAGCCGGTTGTTTTGTTAACGCGGCAGCTGATAGGAATCAGGCTCTTGGAGCTGAGGATATAGTCGATTCTCAGTCCGATGCCTTTTTTCTTGCATGTAGCCCCCACTCGAAGCCAGCTGGTCTCCAAGAACGCGTCATGTAGTCCGCGGCTGATATGTAAATAGGCAAAGCTGAGTGGAATCGCATTGAAATCACCGGTAATGACAATCGGGTAGGGGCTGGCATCTATCATTTCCCGTACCACGCGTGCTTGTTTGTTGCGCAAAGGAGTAGCCCGAACCCATTTGTCCCGCACATGTTCCATATCTTCCAAGTCTTCAGGAGTAAAACGGTATGATTCCAAATGGTTGTTAATCAGCCGTATAGTGTCTGTTCCGATAACTATATCGCACTGATTAGAGAGATTGCCTTGCGACTCATAGCGGATGCATTGTTTGTTGATTAGCGGATATTTGGACCATACCATTGTGCCGTATTGGTGACGGCTGTTATAGACTGAGAAATCAATATACGAGTAGGGGTATTTTTTGCCCAGAGTCTGCTTGACTTCCGGCAGGGTAAGGTATTTGCTGTTTTTATAGACATCCACTTCCTGCAGGCAAATTACATCCGCATTCTGCTCCAGAATGTATTGAAGTACTTCGTTCTTTTCAGGTTTGACGAAACCGCCCATACGTCCAGTATTCCAAGTCATTACAGTCAGTCTGTGCGGCATTTTTTCTAATTGTTCAGAGCTCGGCGGAGTGCCATGACTAAGTGTGAATCTCAGACATAGGGCAATCGCAGCCAGCAAGACTGCAAGCATGATATACCGGAAAATATGCGGACGTTTCTTTTTTCCCATATTCAATTAGTATTCTGATATATCTAATCAGCTAATCTTTCTTCGGCACCATGGTAACCAGCGGGATAATCATTTCCTCCAGTGATACTCCGCCGTGCTGGAATGTATTGCGGTAGTATTGTGCGTAATAATTGAACTGGTTAGGGTATGCGAAGAAATCGTTGCTCGTGCAGAACATGTAACTGCTACTGACATTGGGGCATGGCAGTCCGACTCGTTTAGGTTGGTCTATAGCCATGACCGTTTTGGCATTGCAGTTAAGTGCTTTGCCTACTTTGTATCGGATATTCGTGTTCGTGTTTTTGTCCGCGATAATCTGTACGGCATTCTTGACGCGTGTAGTGCCATGGTCGGTGGTGAGCACGAGCGTATATCCCAATTCAGCTGCCCGTCGTAGCAGTTCGCATGTAGGTGAATGTCGGAACCAACTGAGTGTCAGTGACCTGTAAGCCGCTTCATCGTTTGCCAGTTCGCGCATCATCTTGCTTTCCGTACGCGAGTGGGAAAGCATATCAATGAAATTGAATACTACTATATTGAGGGGTGTCTGCACTCCTTTGAGTTGCTGTATGACGCGTTCGCAAAAATCGCTTTCATTTACTTTCCAATAGGTGAATGTCTCGCGTCTGCGGTAGCGGTCGAGGAGTGTCTGTACGAGCTCTTTTTCATACTGGTTTTTGCTCTCTTCGTCTCCTTCCTCTACCCAATACTGCGGAAACATCTCCTGTATCTGCAACGGCATGAGCCCCGAAAAGATGGCATTACGGGCATATTGTGTGGCAGTCGGTAAGATAGAGGTGTATTGCTCCTCTGTGCGGATAGAATAGAACTCGCTGATGAGGGGTTGGATAGTCTTCCACTGGTCATACCGGAAGTTGTCAATTACACACAAGAGCACTTTTTCACCTTTGTCAAGTAACGGGAAAACACTATGCTTCATCACATCCGGCGACATGATGATGTTTTCTTCTTGCGTTTTCCGGTTCTCAACAATAGAAACATAGTTTCTCATCATCCATTTGGCAAATGCTGCATTGGCTTGGGTGCGTTGGTCTGCAATGAGGCTGCGCATAGACGCCATCTGATTGCTGAATTCGGAATCCTGAAGGTTGATTTCCCATTTGCTGAGTGTGCGCTCTATAGCCTGCCACTCTTCAATGGTAGTAGCCGTGTCAATCATATAGGAGATGTCGCTCCATTCCTGACGGTAGTTCTGCTGTACCTGCTCGGTCACAATTTCCTGCTGGTGGATATGTTTCTTGAGGCACAAAAGTATCTGGCTCGGATTAACCGGTTTAATCAGATAATCCGTTATTTTCTCGCCTATTGCCTGCTCCATGATGTGCTCTTCTTCGGATTTGGTAATCATTACCACCGGTACTTCGGGGCGTATGCGTTTTATTTCCTGCAGTGTCTCCAGTCCTGTCATACCAGGCATGTTTTCGTCCAGGAACACAATATCAACCGGCATACTGCCGTCAGAATGTTGGTTGCTGAACACATCCAACGCGTCCTCACCGTTCGAAGCGGTGGTGACTTCGTAACCTTTTCCTTTCAAATAAATGATATATGGCTGCAACAAGTCTATCTCGTCGTCAACCCATAGAATACGACTCATAATTTTTCCGTATTAAAGTTATTTTTTCTCGTACAAAAATTATGCCGTTTTTAATTCAGCGTATTTGGTTCATAAGCTCTCCATTTGTTGATGAGCGCAGTCATATCATCCGGCCATTCGCTGTCGAAGAACATTCGCTCGTGCGTACGCGGGTGCGTAAATCCTAATGTACGCGCGTGTAGGACCTGTCTAGGACAGAGCGCAAAGCAATTCTCGATGAACTGCCGGTATTTCTGTGTGCGCAGACCTTTGAGAATCTCGCAGCCACCGTATTTTTCATCGCAGAAAAGCGGATGGCCTATATGTTTCATATGCACGCGTATCTGGTGTGTACGTCCTGTTTCGAGCTTACATTCCACGAGTGTGACATATGGAAAACGTTCCAATACGCGCCAATGGGTAACGGCTTCTTTCGCCTGCGGACAATCCTCCGGATTCCAAACGCGATAGATAGTGCGGTCGCGGTTGTCACGTGCCAAAGCCCCTTCTATTGTTCCTTCGTCTTCTTTGAAAGTGCCCCATACCAACGCATTGTATGTCCGTTCAGTCGTATGGTCGAAGAACTGCTTTGCCAGATACGCTTTCGCCTCCGGCGTTTTGGCTATTAACAAAAGTCCGGACGTGTCTTTATCGATACGGTGAACGAGACCTATACCGGGATCGTTGATGTCAATCACATGTTTGACCCCATTGTTGCCGGTCGGAATTGGCTGTTGGCTAAAATGGTATGCAAGGGCATGTAGGAGTGTGTGTTCGTAGTTGCCGTGTCCTGGGTGGACGACGAGTCCGGAGGGTTTATTGATGACTAATAAATCCTCGTCCTCATAGACGATATTGAGCGGTATGTTCTCCGGCGTGATGGTAAAGTCATGTGGCTCGTGGTCAAGTAGCACTTGTATGATGTCGCCGGGCTTGATGCGATAGTTGGAGGCAACAGGGTTGCCGTTTACCCATACGTTACCGGCATCCGCAGCCGTTTGGATACGGTTACGACTGGTATTGGTCATGTGCTCTGCCAGATATTTGTCAATGCGTTCTTTGCCTTGTCCTTTGTCCACTTCGCATCGCCAACGCTCCCAAAGTTCATCCGACTCGATATTCAGGTCTTCGTTAACCATATACTTAATCACTTTTTCCCGTTAAAACCACTCGTCTTCTTCTTCCACCGGGTCTTCCTCCATAGAAAAGTCTGCTTTTGACCGGTCTGTTGACAGGCGTAGAGTGACCCTGTCTCCTTCCAAGATTAAAGCTCCTGCACGAGGTGTCTGCGAATATACATATTGGCCAGCCTGCTCCTGCTCGTCGCGAATAACAGCGCCTACTGTCAAGTGACAATCAAGAAGGCGGCTACGTGCTTCCTGCAGCGTTAAACCGATAAGGCTCGGCACCTCCACTTCTTCTGTACCGAGACCGAAACCGACCACCAAACGCACCGTGGTGCCAACAGGTATTTTTTCGTTCTCTTGTATGCTCACCCCATCCACTTTGACATCCAATACCAAATCGCTGTCAATGGATGGCTCATAGTCATATACGGTATCCACAATCAACCCCAAACCTTGCAGAGTCATTACCGCTTGACGGGAACTCATATTCAGCAAATCGGGCATTAATACTTTCCGTTTGCCGGAGGCATTGACGGTTACGTACACTGTTCGTCCGTGTTTGGCATGACTTTGTGGTTGCGGATCCTGTTCAACAATCGAGCCGAAAGGTACTTTCTCTGAATAGGTGGAATCAATGACCTCAAGTCGCAGACCTTGTTCTTCCAGAATCGGTAATGCATCTTCCACTATCATACCACGTACAGAAGGCACTTCCACCTCTATACCATGCTCAGTATAGCTACGTAGATATGCCACCAGACCCCATATCATTCCTCCAAGGACAAACATCGCCACAACGATGTTAAAACCGATAAAAAGGAAGTCAAATTTACTAAAAAAATGCCTTTTTCCCATAAAATGCAATATTTATTGTGCAAAATTACAATTTTTTTTGGATATATGCAAAAAAATTTGTAATTTTGTGCCGTTTTTCGTGAAAAGACGAGAAATTATAGTAAAATAAAGCTTTATTAACTTTAAAATTATTACAATTATGAAGAAATTATTTCTTATTGCAGCTGTTGCTCTTTGTGCAGTAGCTTGCGGAAAAAAAGAAGCTAAATGCGAGAACGAAGGTTGCTGCAAAGAGGCTGAGAAGGTAGAGGTAGCTGCTCCTGCACAGGAGGAGGAAGAGGCTGCTCCTGCTGAAGAGCAAACTCTGATTGAGCGCGCCGTTGAACTCGGTGAGGACGTTGCAGCTGAGGTTCAGAAGTAATCTGACAGCACGTCATTGAGAATTCTTTCTGGCATCACGTCTTTAAGATTGTTCTCAAAAAAGAAGCGACCCGCAAGAGCCGCTTTCTTTTTGTTATGTAGAGTAAATATAATGCAGTAAAAAGCATCAAGGGCAGCAACGCGTCACCGAGAGGCTGTTGTTCTTCCTCTTCTTCCTCCTCATCGCTAGGTGTACCGGGGTTGCCGGTCGCATTCTTGCGTGGTCCGATACTGCCGGGCATATAGGCTTCCTGGTTAACAGAGCCGTCTTCATTCACCAGACTGGTTCTTTGCTCGCTCCATTGTTCAGGATAAACGCTGGTAGAGCGGAACATTGTCTGCGGGACAGTAACAGAGGGATGAGTACTAACTACTGAGTGTTGACCACAGACCACTGAATGCTGATAACTATTTCTGTACTCTACGGCTCCTGCCTGCACGGTGCCAAAAAGCACCGGCAGGAGAAGCAGCATTAATATCGCAACGGTTTTTCGCAACGTATCATTCTTAGCTTTCATAATCGTTTTCCTTTTTCTACACATTACACATCACACATTACTTAACTATTTTTCCTGTTGCGTCAAACAGCATGCCGTTAACGAGGATAAACATCTTGTCTTCGATGAGCAGTTTCTTCGCCTTGGCTTCTTCAGATTGGTCGTTCGGCGTGAGACCTGTTGCGATTTCCTGACCTTCGGTACGGGTGATGATGAAACGAGCATGTTTCTCTTTGTCGTTAGTCAGGAACCAGTAGGTAGCGCCTGTTTCTATCCGGGTGTAACTACGTGTCTGGATGTCGAACAGGTAGAGCGGCTCATCGCTGTTGAGATAGTCGAAGTGCAGCGTGTAGCCATCGTCCTCGCCTGCGCGGAAACCGATCACCGTTCCTTCCAGTTCCGGGACAGCGGAAACGCTGTTCTCTGTGCCTTCGCTGTCGGTGGTGTAGAGATAGAGGGCAGACTCATTGCCGTCCCATTTATCGCCGTCCCAGCCGTTATCGAAGCCAGCGGTGAAGTCTTCGCGGCCTAACAGAATGAGTTTGTCGTCGTAGTTCTCGCCGCTCACTTTGATCTTGAGTACTACCGGTTCATCTGTGTCCGCTTGTGCGCGTTTGGGCGCATGCAACTCGTCACCGATGATAGAACCGCGCGTTGTACCGCGTACATGCTTGTCATAATTGAGGTGCAATGTACCTTCTGCCGACGGATTTGTATTCTTTACGAAGAAGCCCTGCATGGAGTTGATATGGTCATCTTCTCCTGTATATTTGGCTGCTTCAACCGGCACGGTTACGTAGGTACCGCCTACATAACGGCTTCCGGCTGCGCCGGCACTTCCTTCTTTGTCCACACCGGTATTGAAGAAGTAGATATTCGCTGCCAATCCTTCCAAATCACTCGGTGTCATGGCGTTGATGTCAATCGGAGCTGT
>ONQO01000098.1 GCA_900319995.1 uncultured Bacteroidales bacterium | reverse complement strand
GTCAGTTTTGAATGTGAACCGGAGACAGGTGATTTGGGCCCGTTTTCTGTGAGCCCGACCACCAAAGTGATGTTTTCTCCGGGTAACCTGCAATACCAAGCCGGCACGAAAACATGGCGCTTTGCCGAGCATCAGTGGGATTATATTGGCAAGGATAATCAAAATATATCCGCTTCCTACTTGGGTTGGATAGATTTGTTCGGTTGGGGCACAGGCAATAATCCGACACTCATAAGCACGAAAAACGGTGACTTCTCCTCTTTTACGGACTGGGGTGTAAATGCCATCAGCAATGGGGGTAACGAAGTCAATATGTGGCGCACGCTGACCAAGGACGAGTGGTCTTATTTGATTGGTAAAAGGCCGAATGCAGATGCCCTCTGTGGTTTTGGGTATGCCAATGAAAGGTATGGTTTTATCCTTTTGCCGGACGAATGGAAACTACCTGCCGGTTTGTCTTTTACCGGCAAAAATGACACTTATACCTCGGATGAATGGTCAGTTATGGAAGCAGCGGGTGCTGTTTTTCTACCCGCGGCAGGCTACCGCCATTGCGGCGGCGTTGTGTACGACGTGGGTTCGGACGGTTACTATTGGTCGTCCACGCCTTATGGTTCGGGGTACGCGTGGGCACTGCTCTTCGGTCCGGGCGTAATGGGCATGTACGACAACAGTCGTTGCAACGGTCCATCTGTCCGCCTTGTCCGTTAGTATAGAATAACCCTTGTTCTCTCATCTTCCCTGTGCCGGCAGGCGTCTCCTGACGGACGCAGGCAGGCACAGAACATATAAATTAACCGAATAGAGAATATTGTAGCAGAGCTCCAACAGTATAGTGACGTACCGGATATGGTCTAGGTATGGTCTAGGTATGGTCTAGGTATGGTCTAGCGAAGAGTTGATAAATTCATGTATTTAGGTAGTCGTAATTATGGAATTACGTTAATCGTGATTTTTTTTAGGTTTATGTTAAAAACGATTCCAAATTAACAAAAAATACTTTTAAAGTCAAAATAATGAACTATTGTAACAATGAAAAATGCAATGAAAATGCAATGAAAATGCAATAAAAAGCAATGAAAAATGCAATGAAAATGTAATAAAAAGCAATGAAAATGCAATGAAAAAGCAATGAAAAATGCAATGAAAATCAAGATAAAGCGAATCATATTATTTGTTGTGTTTGCAATTCTCTGTGGGCAGAAAGTATGTGGGCAAACGACAGAAGGAACGGAGTTCTGGGTGACGTTCATGGATAATTTTTCCATGCCTCCCAGTGATAGTATTTTAACATTGAAACTCATTGCTTCTTCGCGCCGTGATGCCACTATAACGGTTGCAAATCCGCAGACGGGCTACAACAAGAACTTTAGCGTAAAGGCAAATGAAGTGGCAGAGTTTGTTGTTCCTCATGAAGAAGGCTATACTTTTTATTCGGGAAGCGCACAAAAACGCGGATTGCGTGTGACGAGTACTACGCCCGTATCGCTCTATGCGTCCAATTTTTATGAATACACCTATGATGCGACGATAGTGCTGCCGATAATGGCTCTTGGGACGGACTATGTAACACAGATATATGAGAATAATCTGATGGCGAAAGAGTTGGCAGTAGTGGCAACTCAGAACAATACGACAGTAACTATTACTCCTCATGCGCGCACGAGCGACGGCAAAGTGAAAAACGTTCCTTTTTCTTTGACTCTCAATGCCGGCGAAACATACTTGTTGCTGTCCACAGATGAGGGGAGCGATTTCTCCGGTACACGCGTGCAGAGTAACAGCCCTGTAGCAGTCTATTCCGGTCACCAATGTATCAATGTGCCAACCGGAAATAAATGGTGCGACCACATAGTGGAGCAGCAGTTGCCGACCCTCTTTTGGGGTAAGCAATTTGCTCTTACCAAAACGAAAGGGCAGAACGGAGATATGGTGATGATTACCGCCCGTGATGACAATACGGAGGTTCTGGTGAACGGCACAAAGCAAACGACCTTGCAAGCCATGCAGTCCTATGAGTTTCGTTTGACTGACAATAGTGCTTTCGTTGAAACGTCGGGACCAGCCGCCTGTTACCTCTATCTGGAAGGAGCTCAACGCAATAATATGACCGGTGATCCAGCCAGCGTACATATATCTCCCGTCGAGCAGAAAGTGAAGCAAATAACGTTCGCCACTTTTCAGACCTCTGTATCCAAGACACATTATGTGAATGTTGTAACGACCGTATCCGGTGCGTCAGGGATGATGTTGGACGGGAAGAGTGTTGCGGATAAGTTCTCTCCTCTGACCGGCAATAAGTCACTTCGTTTTGCTCAGATACGTATTCCTCACGGCACACATACGCTACAAACGACCAAAGACGGTTTTACGGGTCATGTCTATGGAGTGGGATATTGTGAGAGTTATGCCTATACGATGGGTAGCGCCACGCGTGAGTTGAATGGAATGATACTTGTTGACGGTCAGCCTCATAACGGGGATGACGAAGAGGAACGCTGCTACAAGAAGCCGGTAACCTTTTCTCCTCAATCGGATGTGGAATTCAATCGGATAGAGTGGGATTTCGGCGACGGTCAGAAGTCCAATCAGCAGACGGTAACGCACACGTATGCTTCTCCGGGAACATATCAAGTGGAGATGCGCATCTCCAATTCTGAGGGCAGAGACACCGCGCGCACGACGTTGCGTCTTGTAGATACGTTGCGTGATACCGTACGCGTTTCCATCTGCGAAGGAGAAACCTACCCGTTGGGCGGCAAGACCTTCTCCACGGAAGGCAAGTATGACGTGCTGCTCACTTCTATAGGCGGTTGCGACAGCATCGTCACATTGGAACTAAGCGTCCACAAGACCTATACCGTCCATGAGAGCGCCACTTTCCGAAAAGGTTCGTCCTACCGCTGGCATAACCATTGGTTCCGAGAGGAGGGCGTTTATCATGACACGTTGCCAACCATCCACGGGTGCGACAGTATCTTTGTTCTCACTCTGACCGCCACGGATGCCGTGGTAGAAATGACGGACACCATCTGTTGGCAGCCGACCTACAACTTCCGCGGCTATGACTATGTCATCCCGCCGATAGACGAATACGCGGATAATGAGTATGTTGAGTATGTGCTTGAGCATTTCGACAAAAAAGCGTGTGAGCATTACCGCATGGAACTGGCTATTATACCCAAAACGAGTGGTATAATCGAACTGAACGAGAACATTCAGGAAGGGGAGAGTTATGACTTCTTCGGCGAACAAATTTCCGTGGAGGGCGATTATACGAAGACTATCCGCTATGCATGTAATTGCGAGGAGGTCTATACGTTGCATCTGTCCGTTTATAATTTCCCGGTAACCAAAGTGTCCGCCTCTCTATGCCATGAGGACAGTTACACATTCCGCGGCAAACCATACACAACACCGGGTGTCTATTTTGATACCGTATTCTCTATGACGGGTATAGATACCGTATATGAGTTCACTCTATCAGACAGCCGCTCGCATACTGAGTTGAGCGTGCAGAATGTATCGTCGTATGTGTTCAACGGCAAAACGCTTACAGAGTCCGGCACCTACACGGATGTATTGACTAACCAAGCGGGATGTGACAGCATCGTGACCCTGCATTTGGGAATCGGGGAGAAGTGTACCATTACAGAGGAAGAGAACCTGAGTCTCTGCGAAGGCGAGAGTATTGTCTGGAACGGAAAGACTTGTGTTCCCGGCAATGATTATACAGCAGCGCTCGTTTCGTCCGGCGGCTGTGACAGTATAGTGACTCTCCATTTGGCGAAACGGGCGAAGGTACAAACGGAGCTTTCTGTGGAGATATGTGAAGGCGACTACTACCGTGTAGGCGAGGAGCGTTTTTCCGAGAAAGGTAAATATAGTGTGCATCTCACCGGTGCTAACGGCTGTGACAGTATTGTGTTGCTGGAACTGAATTACAGGCAGGCGTGGAGCGACACCACCCAAGCGACTATCCATTCCGGAGAGACATTCCTTTGGGACGGAGACACTTATAGCCAGAAGGGTATTTACAGCAAAGGCTATGTGGCTGCGAATGGCTGCGACAGTATTCTTGTGTTGAACCTGAGTGTGCTGTCTCCTGCGACACATGAGGACTGTGACACGCTGATAGCGCAGATTACTATACCGGAAGTGTGTGCAGACGATCCTTCGCTGGACTTGCTTTTGGAGATTTTCAAGGGCCGCCCCACCACTTATTCCCTCAATTTCGATGCCAAGTCGGTTGCGCAGGGATTCCAATCGAGATATGACTATGTTTGGGACCCCGGGGCTGCGCAAGCCGACCTCTCTATTCCGCTGCCCAAAGACCCAGCAGACACAATGCATTATGTGCTGCCCGATGCCTATTCGTTCTATATCATCTTTAATGACGAGTGCGGATATACGAATGTGTGGGAAGGCCTGCCCTTCAAGGTGCATTACCCATCGTGGCTGGTTTTGCAACGCTGGAACGATGTGCTTAGCCTGCGCAACGAAGATTACAACGGAGGCTATACATTTTCCTCTATCCGCTGGTATCATGAAGATATGCCGGTGGAGGGAAAAGGCGAAAACGGCGCGTATATATATGTGCCGGAAGGGCTTGTGCCAGGGGATGCGTACTGGGCAGAACTGACCCGTGCCGATGATGGTGTGACGATGACTACCTGCCCGTTCTATCCGGTGAAAATAACCGATGAAACCAAACTGGGAGCGGTGATAGAACCGTATGTGACAGTGACCCCGACCGTTCTCTCGTCTTCGAACATGACGATGAACGTGCAAACCAACATCTGCGGCACGTATTTCGTGTATAACTCCGACGGGAACCAGCTGTGCAGAAAGCCCTTCTGCCCGCCTTCGGACGACAATATCTTTACTATCGACCTATCGCCTTATGATACAAGGTCAGGAATGTATATGATTACATTCCAAGGTGTAGAAGGAACCGTAATCACCGCCAAAATCATTGTAGAGCCATGAGAAGAACAAGAATGATATGCGCAGCCTTGTGCTGCTTCCTGTGCTTGCCAATGGTGGCGGCTCCTGCAAACAAGAGTTCGCAACAGGAACAGGTGTCCACTGTCAATTGTCTTGGTGTTTATTTTCTGGCGGGCTATGACAACATGATCAAGCCCGCAAGCGGGTTGCGGAATATAGGCGGTCCAATGGGCGGTTTGGAATTTGGCTATCAGTTGCAGCACGGAACTTATAGCCGTGGTGCTTTTTTGCTCAATATCGGACTGGAGGCGCTGTACGGGCTGAACATACGAAAAGGATCGTTTGACATAACGAAACGGGTTATAGTACCTTCCGAAGACCTGTTTTATGCGTATCAGTTCCGAAACCTTAGGGAGAAACAGCGTGCGTTGGATATGGCACTTTCGGTAAGGGCGGGCGGTAAGTTCAAAGGGGTATTCTTCCTTGCAGGTGCCCGTTTGGGCTATCCGCTGTCAGCAGGCTATACCATTCAGAGTGATGTGAACCGGACGGTTTATGACGCGAAGGCGATAGATTACTATACGGATATGCCCAATCACTCCCTGTCTTCCGGACAGGTAAAAGGGGAAGGCACTTTGGCGCATCGTTTTGCCCCGCAACTATCCTTCGAGGCCGGATATGACTTCCACAAACCGTCCGCGGAGAAGAAAGATACCAAAGGTCGCGGCAGAAAAAAAGCCCCAAAGACCTTCAAGGACTACGCACACTGCCAACTCTCTGCCTTCGTCAATATAGGTCTGATGGACTACAAACCGGAGCAGAGCCACAATCTCGTTGGCTTTGACAATACGTCAGTCACCGACATATGCTCTACGTCGGAGGCTGCGGAGTTTGCCTCTGCGCGTACCGTTCCTATTTACGCAGGTGTCAAATTCGCTCTCCTTTTCGAGTTGACGGACCATAAAAAGCAGAAGAAACAAGACCAGCCGAATCCGTATATTGTCACCTATGTACAAGACGAGGCAACAGGTAAACATTTGTCCGGCGCAACGGTCACGACACAAGCTGTGCCGGTAGGCAAGATAAAGAAAAAACCGGTGGTTAAGACAACAGACTCCAAGTACGGACGGGTGACTAAGACCTATGCGCCCGGAGACTATCTTATCTCTGCCGTTTGTAAAGGCTATATTCCGCAGGAGCCATTTACGTTTACTCATGGCGAAGAAAACGACACTGTCCGTATCGCTCTGTATCCACAACGTCCGTTGCGTTCGCAGGTGATAGATGCCCGAACCGGAAGACCGGTCACGGCGCAAGTGACGGTGATGGACGAGAGCGGCGACACAATCATCAAGTCAACCTTGGACAGCGCGGTTCAGGTGCTCTCTTTGATGGTGGATGACCGCAAGCATTTTTCCGTATGCGCCTCTGCGGAAGGGTATCGCGACACTTGTGTCAACGTGACAGATATTGCAGAGAACATAGTCCGGTTGGAACCCATTCAGGTTCGGCGCTTTGTGTTGAAGAATATGTTCTTTGCAACAGATAAGACAAAGATTCTATCCTCGTCCGAACCGGCGTTGCAGGAGTTATACAAACTACTGAGTGACAATCCTGACATCCGGATTCGTATCATCGGCCATACCGACGATGTGGGCAAGGACGACTACAATCAACGCTTGTCGGAAGGTCGCTCCAAGAGTGTGAAACAGGAGATGGTGAACCGCGGCATCAAACCCGAACGGATAGAAACAGCAGGACATGGTGAGAAGGATCCGATAGTACCCAATGACTCAGACGAACACCGGCAGATGAACCGCCGTGTGGAGATTGAGATTATCTCTGACATCGTCGGAAACATCATCCTCAGCGACCAGCAGAATAGATAGTTTTTACTCAAAATCATTGCAATATCAGGTTGATTGAATAAAAAAACGTCCTTTGCGGCGTTTTTTTTT
>ONQO01000041.1:1352-18605 GCA_900319995.1 uncultured Bacteroidales bacterium | reverse complement strand
GTCAGCGCGCCTGTTTTCAAATTACGTATATATACTTTGGCTTCCAATGGTTTTTCTACGCCGACTTCCATATTACGAATAAAGTCCTGAGTCCAAACGATTTCTTGCAGTTTCTTATAAGTGGCTTTGATTATTTTTGAGTCGGAAACGGGGAACCAATCTTCGTTGCCTGCCTGCGTAGCTGTCAATGTGGCGGTTCCTTCGCCGATAATCTTGAAGCCTAATCCGGCCTGAATGATTTCAATAACTTGGTCATTGTCGGTGGTGTAGATTACTGCATTTCCGCTGGATGCACTAACCGCATAATTAACATTATTTACTTCCAAACCTACCGGCAATGACAACGTGCTCTCTGTATAGCCTTTCTCCCATGTCAGGGTCTGTTTCTTTTTGTCCGTCTTACCGGTAACCGTAAGGGTCTCGTTTTGATATTTGGTATAAATCGTTATCGTACCTGTATGCGTGTCTTTTTCACTGCTATGATAAGTAACGGTGATGGTAGCTTTATTAAAGTCTTTCGAATGGTCCACACTAATCTCTGATTGATCAACCGTGAAGTGCGCATTGTCCGAAACAATCTTTATCACATCGTCACAACTGCTGTAATTCAAGTAGAACTGCGCCGTTGTGGAACCGTCCACCGTACTTTGCGGCATCGTCAAGGTCTTGATATGATTTCCATTCGCATCCAACGGTTGAATATTAGTGGTACGAGAGATTTTGATATTCTTGTAATACTTAGAGAGTGTTCCACCTACCGAAGCACCAAAGCGGATATGCGAAACATGTTCGTTTGCCTGCAAGCCGGTAAACTCATAGGGGCCGAATTCTTCATAGAATATGGACAAATCCGGTTGCTGCTCAAATGTTCTCCAGTTCGATCCGTTATCAACCGAATACTGAACGATAAACTTGCTGACAGCTAAAATATCCCGTTTTGCCTCAAAATAGAGTTTGTTAACCGGTCCGGAAACGGCAATCGGATTGTCAAAGTGACCGGAACCATCGGTTATTTTCGTTGTGAACTCATGCTCGGTATTATCCTCAAACATGTAGCACTCTTCATTGTCTATCACTTTTACCTTCAAAGTCAAATCTGCCTCGGCAGCTTTGAACTTGTAGTTCTCCGGCTGTTTTATATGCCAGATGGCATCTCCCACGGAATGGGAAGCTGTAATAGTGTTGTTCGTATCATCATTACGTACCAATGTGGCTATCTTTTCGCCGCTTGACTGCGTAATAGCAATAGAGGAGTGCGTGTAATCCGTATTTTGTGCAGTCAATTTAACCGACACAACCTCATCGAAATTAACCGTTTTCTCAAAGCTTCCCCACGAACAAGCAAACGGATTGTCGTATTTCTTGACGGTCAGCGTAATAGTCTTGGCATTAGCCTCGGTAATACCTTCGAAACAATCCGTTGCGTCTTGCCATATCTTAATCGTCACCGTTGTCGAGGGGAATGATTTTGCCTCGCTGTTCGGGATGAATATCTTGTTCTGATTCTCATCATAATAAGCGATTGTAGCATCAGAACTACTTGTATGAATCGTTCCGTCGCTGTTTATAGTGGTAGCAACCGTTGAAATCACATCATCAACATATTGGGTGTAAGCGGGAGTTGTAGCTAACGTATTGCCGCGTTTCACTACCGTCACGGTAAATTCATCTGTTACGACATCATACCAATCCGTTTGTGCTTTGGTAGCGCGAATGGTATAAGTACCGCAAACGGTTGCAGAGAAGATATTGCCTTCACCGATAGATGCGTTACCTTTATTTTCGCTAATCACTTCGTAGGTAACATTACCGTCACGTTTGACGTTGCTAACGACATCTCCTGTCTGCGAATCAATCAGGTCATCCAAATCAATATACGAATCCGACTTGCCGGCATCAATACCGCCTACCGCCACGCGTACTTCGCCGTTATTCATTGCTAACGTTTGCTCCGCGCGCAGGATAGTAATAGGAATAGTGAACTCTTTGGTGGTGTACATTCCTCCGTCTGTCGGAGTAAAGGTCACGGAGTATTCGTGTGTACCTGCACCGTCCATTACCACATGTGTCGGCTCAGTCCATGCGAACGAACCTGCTACAGGCGTATGGGCTACTCCACGCAACGTAATATCCGCCGCACCGCCGGAGAGCGTACTCTTGTTCAGCGTTTGCAGATATTTTATCGACGTACCCGTCGGAGCCGTTGCAATATCCGGCGTCGATTTTTTCACTTCTACGTTGCTAACGGTGGTAGAAGTCGGTTTATAGATATTATTACCGGCCTGATTAACGGTAATGGCAATCGTACCGGACTTGGAGAATGTCATTTCCGAGCCTGCAATGGTTGCAATTCCTGTCGGCGAAGCGGAATACGTAAAGTCCGTCAGTTCCGAGTTGGCTTCCGCACTCAGCGTCACCTTGTCGGTCGTCCAATAACTCGACTGAATATTCGTAGAAGTAATACTTTGTGAAACTTTGCTGACAACAACCGTCAACGTGCAAGTCTGCAAAGTAACGCCCGTATTGTCTTTCACATAGAGATAGCCTACATCTTCGCCTTCGTCATTGCCTGCGGTATATTTCACAGAAATCTCCTGCGTGCCATACTCGCTGCAATCACCGAATTCCGTCGGAGTAAAGGAGAACTTGTTGTTCGAGCACTCCAGATAAACCGGATAGTTGGCATAGTTGACTTTGAACGTCTTAGCCGAAGTCTCCGTGTTGGGGAAAGTCTCGAAAGCAACCGTATTAGCGGATAACGTACAATATTTCCGATGCGCATAACTGACAGCATTGATATAATAGCCGTTCGTTGCGCTCGTGGTAATCTTCACCGACTTGGCATTGATATAACTCGACAAATTAATATTGCTGTTCGATAGAGAGGTGTTGATATCCGAAGCGGAATACTCTTTGGTATAGAGCAGATCACCTGATCCGTTGCGTCCGCTATAGAACTCGACATCAACGCCCAACAAATATGCATCAAGGAATCCTGTTTTCATTCGGCTAAAAGCAACGGTCATAGAAGCCGGAATATCAATATTGTAGGTAACTGATGCCGGAGTCCAAAGATTTTCCGCTTTGAGAGAAATTGATGAATTAATCAGCACCTCGTTCATATCACACACTTTGGTCGGATCAACCACCTTAACGGGTAGCGAAACGGACGAAGCGGGTGCGTAGGTTGTTCCGTCGCCGGCTTGCTTGGCAAGAATCGTGGTATTCTTGCATTCCGTTGCCGAATAGGTCAACGTCCATGTGTTGCCGCTTTGCGTAAGCGTCAAACCGGTCTTGTCACCTACCAATTCGTACGCAACAGGCAGTCCGCTGGAGGCCGTGGCATTCAGCACGATGGACTTGCTGGCGTCCGTTGTTTTCAAGCGCGAGAAATCCTGCGTCCAAGTGATATACTGCTTTTCAAGATTGGTAATCGTAATATCTTTGGTAATATCTCTGTCCGCATAGATATTGTCGCCCGTAACATGCGCTGTAATAGTAATCGTTCCCGAAGTAGCAGCAAGCATCGTAGCCGAATTGCCGGAGCAACTGACATAATTGGCATCTCCGGAAAGCGTAACAGTCAGATTATTATTGTTGGTTGCAGACAGCACATCATCCACATTAAACATTGCATCGTCCGGCGACCAAGTTACAGTCGGTTGCAACTTATTCGTCCTACCGGTAAGATTAACCGTCTTGGTATTGTTTCCATTTCCGTCTTTGATGGTCAAAGTAGCCGAATGAGATCCTGCAGTAGTATGTTTATACTTTACCGTAAAAGTGGCAGTATTGTATTTTCCGACTGCTGAGTTATTTGCTACAGAAGACACATAGAATAAATCTTTATCGGTTCCCGTAATAGAGTACGTCATCGCCGGCAAGTTGCACCAAGCGACTGTAAATGTCATGGTTGCATCATCCGAGTTAATATCTGCTTCTCCAAAATTCAAATTTGATTTTGACGGATTCTCCAAGTACTGCGCCATAGTGACCTTGATATTCTTAAAATAGCGAACCAACGTTCCTCCAAAAGAAAAGGTAATCTTATTTGTATTTACATCTACATTATAGGCTCCATACGACGCATAATCAACGGTTTTTTCCACTCCGAACCAGCCTGTTGCAGTTACTTTCCCAGGATTCCCCTTATACAACTGACTTGTACCGCTATTCTGCGTAACCTCGAGATCACCTAAACCTTTAGCCGTACGCTTTGCATCAAAAGTAAGTTTTGCTCCAGGTCCCAATAAGGAATAATCTTTACTACCAGTAGTGTTAATAGAAGACCCCTCCGTCTGATACAGCACATACCACACTCCGTTTTCAAGAGTTCCTTCTCCGCTTCCGCTCCATGCGCCCCAAACCTCGCTATTCCAGCTGCCAACGAAAACCAGCAGCACAGCCAAAATAGCCACGCGGAACGGTCGAATCGTTAGTGATAAGTTGGAGATACGTTGGTAATTCGTTGGATATTCAGCCTCCATCACACTACCCTCAGAACGACGAGTAGTGCCGAAAATTGGCTTGACAAACTTGACAAAGTTGGCAAAAATTCGCCTTGCACTTTTTGCACTTATTGCACTTTCAGACATATTTTTCATACCTTAAATACCTTTCTGTTTGTTATTTTTGCGTGTCGCTTTGTCGCTTTGCTATTAAAAAATTGTCGTGACACTTTGACACTTTGACACTTTTGCTAACTCAATTTTGCAAATTTACTATTTTTAAGTTTTTACGCGCCGTTTCAAAACAAAAAACGCGAAAATCGAGTGCAAAATTAATATTTTGTTTTCGAATACGCAAATTTTAAAGCCTTCGCGCGTTCGAATAATAACAAGGTATAGCCGTTTCTTAAAAAACAGCATCTTTATAATGGTAAAATCCTACCTTGGATGTTGTATAATCTTAAAAATTGAAAAGTGAAGAAGGGCTACGTATTGATTTTTCACGCAGAAAGAGCGCAAACACAAGACTTCGAAGAACGACAGTTCGCTCGGCAAATGTGCCGAGAGATAACAAATGAAACATTTTGCTCTGCATAAAAGCAGGATAAAACCTCGTTAAAAGGTCGTTTAAGTCTCGTTTTAGTCTCGACGGTTATTTAGAACATTTTTATGAGACTTAAACGGGAGACAACAGAATGGTAGATGATAAAAATAACGTGGATTTTAGGTCAACAATTGACAACTATTAAAAACAATTATTGAACGGCGAATTACGCGAATTAAACGAATAATTTTAGGACAAAGCATTAATAAGAAACATCAATGAAGAACATTAATGAAGAACATTAATGAGAAAAAAAATCCGCCAAGTATGGCGGATAAAGGTGCGTATTAATCAGCCGTAACAACACCCGCGTCAAGCCATGAGTGAATCGTAGCATCCACATCTGTCATTGCCTGCTCCGGTGCTACATCATACTCATTACATAGAGCCTTGCACAAGCCATTAACATCAAATCCTCCATGTTCCACGGATGCTTTTTCCGCTTGTTCCCAGAGGAAAGCGGCTGTTTCGTTGAGCGTAATCATTTTGTTGAAATTGATGAGTTCCATTGATTCGCCCACCAAAATGTATTCATTGCCTAACTTGCGCAGGCGGAAACCATTGATTGTTTTCATAAAAATAACTTTTTTCGGTATAATGCTATTACGTAATTACGACATTAATTATAACACCATTTGAGCCATGTGTGGCGGTATAATTTGAGGAGCCATTTTCGTAAGGGTTTCAAGTAGAACCAAAGTCTCCCTCTTGTTAGTGTTTTTGTTCGTCCGTCCGGCGTTTTGATAGCCGTTATGCGAGCGATAATATCTTCGCGTGCACATCGTTCTTCTCCGAAGAGGTTTCCATCGCCTTGTAAGACATATGTTATTTTCCCCTGTTGATCGTGTTCCAGTCTCACGAGACGATGAAGCACATATGAAGTAGCGCCATTAACAGGAATACCGACCAGCAGAATATCTCCGATGCGAGGATCTCTTTCCAATGCGGTCAGAACCACGCTGTCTTTGTCTCCTTCGATGAACGGTCTCATACTGACTCCCGAAGGGGTAAAAAGCACCTCTTTGCGTTCGGCGATATACTGCCGGAACTCAGGAATCAATATTTCGTTTGCGACCCTCATCAGCGCACTCTGAAACAGTTACAACTCTCCGTAGTATATTGTATTTGACTGATATAAAATGAGTTGGTACTATATGTATTTTGGATTTTGAGATAGTAACTACCCGGTGTCGGCATATCGACATTCACAACACCTTTAATACCTGTTGCCGATGACGTAATGTCTGTCCAACTGCTACCGTCTTCCGAGATAGAAATTCTCATGGTAGTACTAGGAGGCGTGAGATAGTTTTTATTATCCGGAAAGTAGTTGAATTGCAAATGTTTAAAATTGCTAATCAGCGAAGTTGTAACCGTGCTGCCGTTCTTAGGGAGGCAAAGACATACGCCTTGCACTCCATATCCTGCAAATTCCGCGCTTGTACCAGAGCAGGTATAGGTGACAAAATCGGTTGTTCCCACCTTATTGGCTGAGGAGTAAGTTATTGTCCCGGCGCCAGTCATTACATTGAAATTCTCCGTTGTAACCAAATCCGCAGCTCTGCCGATGACAGAGCTGAGAATAAACAGACATAATACAGATATATTTCGCATAAATGTTCTTACTATTTATTGAACGCGCGCGCCCTTGAGGGAATAAACAACACCACCGCGAATAATTACGAGTTGTCCATTGTTTACCGCCTTGATAGCCACGTGGTCAGCTGGGTTATTTTCCAAAGCTGTCTCGCTACTGCAAGAAGTGGTATAGTTACTATACGTAACGCCATTACCGTCTCCTATTTCCAAATCATAATACTCGCTTTCATCCGTGATATTCGAGATAGCGTAGCCTCCGAAGACATTATATTCACCAGCCCGGAAAGTCAAAGCTCTGGCTTCATCCGTAGAAGAAACAAGTCGCCAAGAACCTTTTGTTCCTTCTTCCACTCCCCAAGTGAACGCTTGATTGGAAAGGCTGACATTGGTTTTGGAGCTATGTACGAGATAGTTCTTCCCTGATTTGATAGTAAATCCACCACTAACTGCCTCAAACACAAAGTCTTCGGCATTTGTTTCCTCGGTTGTGCTTTGTAGTTTGCTATTGCTGACAGTAGCCGTTGCGTAGTATTTGTCATTACCTACTTGTGCAAATATCTTGAATGTTCCGCCGTTTTTTCCATCGAAGGCAACTCCTCCACCTTCACCATTCTGCGTTGCAAAAACTGCGTAGAACTTATCACCTTGCTCTGCCTTGTCGCCTGCTTTCACGAAATCAGGAGCGACTGTTTCGTGTTTATAATTTGCAGAATTACACCATCCCACGAATATCTGTCCATCACCACAAGCGGCGGGCTCATCGTCAGGCAAAACGACCTTGCCGGTACTGTTTGTTTTTGCAAATTCCTGACCGTTAGCGAACCAAACAATCTCGAACGGATCCACGGGTATTTCCGGTTCCTCAATATAAACGAGTTCAATCGTTTTCCCGACTCTTGTAATCTCTTTGAGGGGTTTGCCTGTAACTCCGCTCCAAGAATTGACTTTTTTATAAGGGAACACATTCTGCTCACCGAAATTCAGGTCATTGTATTCGTCCGTACCAATTTGTGTACCATCAGAGCAGACAATGGTATAATAGGGATTATTGGCGACATTGTTCGGCTCATTATTGATCCATTTGGAAGCATTAAAATTAACTCTCCATATGAGCAGTCCGGCAGCCGGAAGATTCTTGTCCCATCCTTGCAGTTGTCGGTTTTCGAAATAAAATCTCAAGCCAGAAGTAGTCGGTCCCATATAAGTTCCGGAAGCACTAACTTGATACGCCTGATAGTTCTCCTCCCCGTTGGCATAGAGGGTCAGTTTCTGTCCTTCGGTTCCCAAGTTAAGGGGCTTGTGCCAGCCAAAGAAATCTTTCTCCCACGGACTGAAGTTAGGCGGACAATGTCCGTCACCATTATATGCACCACCGTCCATGACATCCCAATCGTTGGGCGTTAACATGCTTTCGTAATTGGTATCATAATTGGTGTCATAAAAATCCGGCATACCCATTACATGTCCAAACTCATGGCAAAGCGTTCCGATACCTCCGAGTGCATTTCCGGAAAGTTCGGAGGACATGGCATAGTTTTCAATTTTCTTGCCACCGACGATACATTCGGACGCTGTGTACGTACAATTGCCATACGAGCGGGCAGAACTGACTTCCCAGTTATGCGGCCAAATGGTATTGGCAGATCCTCCGTCAGCCTGTCCTTTACCGGCGTAAATGACATAAACAAAGTCGATATTGCCATCCGAATCAGAGTCGTAGTCCGACCAGTTGATATCAAATTGTTGGTCCGCTTTTATACAACCCTCTACCACGGCATCCGTGGCATGTTTGTCGTTGCCTTCATCATCCGGGTTAGAAGAAGCGTCTTCGCCATAATAGGTCACATTCTTGTCCAGTGTTACAGGTCCAAACACATCAAAGACAGGATGGTATTGTCCATTGGACTGGTCAGCGAAATACTGTCCGGCAGAAGGGTATCCGTCATTCACGGTGCAATTAGCGGAGTTACACAATTCATCAAAAACCTCCTGTGTATGACCGGATTTCATTTTACTGTCGGCAAAGTTGACCAGAATAACGACTCCTTTAGGCGCGAGATTAGGTTCTGTTCCTATTCCTTTAGGCGCGCGTCTTGCTTTTGCTTTTGCGCGACGGGCGTTAAATTCAGAAGCAGTAGGTGCTTGTCCTACGATTTCGAACATTCCCTTTTCATTCTCACGAACTTGTAATCCATCACGGTTGATGGTGTAGTGATAAAATTCATCGCCGACGACTTGTACCTCAATCGTAGTACCATCCGCCTGTGTACGTGTTTGCCATCCTCGTTTAGCAGGAATAGCGTTTGCGGCTACTGTCAAAACGCAAAATAGCACAAATGTTGCAACTTTTCTCATGATAAATTATTTAATTATGTTGTATTTTTTTCAAAAAGCGTGCAAAGATAATATATTTTTCTGACATACGCAAATGTTTTGTTGAAAATAATTGTTTTGTAGTCAAAATAAGCCGTTCGGATGTAGAATAATTGACGCAAATTGCAAAAAAATCACTTTTTCTACCATTTTATTTGCGTATATGCATGAAAAGTAGTACCTTTGCAGCGAATTTTGCAAAATGTATATAGCAAAACACTATATAACCAATCCAATTTTTCGTTTAACTTAAAACACAAAAACACAAAATGAAAAAATTTTTCACATTAGCAGCTGCTGTACTGGCAAGTTTCAGTATGATGGCGGCAGATCAGATTATTTCTGTAGTAGAATCTGACGGTGTTTACACCTATGATGGAAGTGAAATCAAAGCTAAAAACGGTCCTGTATTGGTAGAAGTACCCTCAGCCGAAGTTAGCGGAACCATTACCGTTTTCGGAAGTTCAAACAAAAATGACCGTTTCCTCTATGTAAACGAGGATCCTGAGCGCAAAATGGTAATGGCAACAGCCGGAGCGTCAGCAGATTTCACGCCAGCCGATATCGTTGAAGTAGAAGAGAAACCATACTTGAGACTAACCACTTCTGATGACTTCAAATTCAAGAAATTAGAGTACACCGTATCCGGTTCTACCCCTGTTGTAGTAAATGATCCTGTAGCCAAAGTAGAGATTGCAGGTCCGACAGAGGCATTTGTAGGTCAGAAGGCATCGTTTACCGCAACGACCGATGTTAAGGCCAACGCATATAAATGGTTTGTAAACGAAGCAGAGCAAGAAGGCGCTACAGCAGCCAAGTTTGATTTCGTAGCCGAGGCCGCAGGTAACTATAGCATCGTATGTCAGGCAAAGAATGACAACAACTCTGATTTTGTTGCTTCCGAAGCAATCGTATTGGTAGCCAGCGAGAAAGCTGAGTTGGCTCAAGTAGAGGTAAGCGAAGCAACCGTATGGGACTGGACGAAAGCCGGTAGCGGTTCTATCGAATGGAAAGATGATACCACTCCCAGAAAAGATGCAGACACCGTACTTCTTGCCAATGTAGAAGGCATCAACAACAATGCCGAGTTCAATGCTCAGGCTCTGTTGTTCGCAGGTCAGTATCCTATTCGTGACGGTAAATACTGCCAAGGTCCGACCATTATGTTCAAGACCACTGTTGCCGGTTACGTTCAAGTTGAATTCAGCAACACAGGAAAGAAAGACGATCCCCGTTATGTAGCCATCAATGATGTTGTTAATACCGAAGTTGGTTCGAAGACCACTGATAAAGTTGAGTCAGCATTCATTCCCGTTGAGGCAGGCGAGGTACGCATCAACGGTGCATTCGAAAACGGCGATGTACAATATCTGCGTATTTACAAGATTACGTTTGGTGTAGGCGAAGTACCGACAGCCATTGACAACACCGAGGCAACCGTAAAGGCTGTTAAGGTAATCCGCAACGGTCAACTCTTGATCGAGAAGAACGGCGTTCTCTTCAACGCACAAGGCACAATCGTAAAATAATTTTACGAAAATATTCAAAAAATCGGCATCGCGCTTGCGTATGTCGATTTTTTTTTGTACCTTTGCGCACTTTTTGTAATACACGGCATACTTTTTGTAAAAAAGACTACAATGCGCATCTTACAACACATAGGAGAATATGTAATGCTAATGGGGCGTGTGCTTCGTTTGCCTGACCGCCAGCGAATGTTCTGGCGTCAGTTCAGTCGGGAGTTGGAGAAACAGGGATTACAATCGCTGCCCATCGTGCTGATTATCTCTGTTTTTATCGGGGCTATATTGACCATACAAGCAAAAATCAACACGGAAAATCCGTTACTGCCGACTTATACGGTAGGTTTGCTGACACGCGAGACCCTGCTTTTGGAGTTCTCGAGTACTATTCTATGTCTGATACTGGCAGGAAAAGTAGGTTCGAACATTGCCTCAGAGATAGGCACTATGCGTATTACAGAACAGATAGATGCTTTGGAGATAATGGGTGTGAATAGTGCCAACTATCTTATTTTGCCGAAGATAATTGCTTTTGTGGCGATGATGCCGATGTTAGTAATCGTGTCCACGGCTGTGGGTTTGGTAGGTGGTTGGGCAGTAGGAGCGTTTACAGACATCATCACCGTACATGATTATTTGATAGGCGTGCAGTACGCGTTCAATCCTTACTATGTATGGTACGGCATTATCAAGAGCCTTGTATTTGCGTTTGTGATTACGAGTATGAGCAGTTATTACGGTTATTATGTCCGTGGCGGTGCTTTGGAAGTGGGCAAGGCGAGTACGAGCGCGGTCGTAAACAGCAACATCATGATCTTGTTCATGGATTTGATACTGAGCAAATTGCTGCTTTGAGAATTGAGAGTTGAGAATTGAGAGTTGAGAATTGAGAATTGAGAATTGAGAGTTGAGAATTGAGAGTTGAGAATAAATGATAGAGGTAAAGGACATCGTAAAGAGTTTTGACGGGAATGTGGTACTTGACCATGTATCCACGACGTTGCGTGACGGAGAGGTGAATATGATTATCGGTCAGTCCGGTAGCGGCAAGACGGTATTGATGAAAAGCCTCATCGGCTTGCATACTCCAGACAGCGGTCAGATATTATATGACGGTCGTGACTTGGCAGAAATGCGCAACAAGGACATTCGCATGCTTCATCGGGAGGTAGGCGTGTTATTTCAAGGTTCTGCTCTGTTTGACTCGATGAGTGTAATGGAGAATGTACTTTTTCCGATGGAGATGTTCAGCCGTAAGAGCAAAGAGGAACGTAAGGCCCGTGCGGAATTCTGTCTGCGTCGAGTAGAGATTCCAGAACATGTATGGAACTTGATGCCGAATGAGATATCCGGAGGTCAGCAGAAACGTGTAGCGATAGCGAGAGCTATTGTGCTGGAGCCGAAATACCTATTCTGCGACGAGCCGAACTCGGGTTTGGATCCGAAGACGAGTTTGGTCATAGATGCGCTGATTCAGGACATTACCCGTGAATACAACATATGCACAATCATCAACAGCCATGATATGAACTCCATCATGGAGATAGGCGACTCGATTGTATTCCTCAAGAACGGCCACAAAGAATGGGAAGGTAGCCGTCATGAGATTATGAACAGCGACAACGAGGCTCTTAATGATTTTGTATTTGCGAGCGAATTATTCAAGAAAATCAAAGAAAACGAGAATCATAGCAACCATGCATAGCAAACCTCGTTAAAAGCAGGTTAAAAGCAGGTTAAAAGTATTATAACCCCAAAAGAGTAACAAAAACACCATTATAATCATGAAAAAAATCCTTTTATTGGCAGCCCTGCTGGCTACCATGTCTCTTGGGATGAAAGCCCAAGAAGGGTCACAGAGCGCCCCAGAAAAACACAATGTACCCGCCTATCGGGGTCTCATCGAGCGCGTACAGCCGAACGGATACACGCTACGCACGTTTCTTCGTGGAGACGAGCACAAACATTGGATGATGACCGAAGACGGTTGGCTAATTAAAGAGAACAAGCGCGGCTGGCTGAAATATGCCAAGACCAACCGAAGAGGCGAAGTAGTAACCGGATTCCGGAAAGCACACAATGCTGAAGACCGTAGTAAATGCGAGAAACGGTGGTTGGAGAAACACGGAATGAAGAAGAGCTGATTATTGACCGTTAACGACAGGAAAAGAGACCTACCGGAGACGTCCGCAATGCGAACGATATGCGAACGACATGCGAACGAGAATGGCAGATAAATGTCATGCAAACATCTGGTATATTGGTCACAAAACTTTTATACCCGGAATATTGTCTTTGCAGACGACAAGTACACATATCCGGTAAATATAACAAAAAGATAACAATATTATGAAAAAAATATTTAACACTATATTTTTATGCGCAATTGCAATAAGCGCAATAGCCGTCCCAGCTCGCCGCGGAGCTATCAGCCGGATTGCGGAAGACGGGACAGAAAAAACCGTATATTTACATGGTAATGCCTATTATCACTACATGACCGATGCCAAAGGCAATTGGTTGGACGAGACGACCTTGAAGCCTCTATCAGAAGAAGTAAAAGCCGTGCGTATGCGTAGAGGCGCAGAACGCCAACAAGCACGACGAGCACGCGAAGAGAAAAAAGTGGGCAGTACATTAAACCTTGCTCCGCGAGGACTGATTATATTAGTGAATTTCAAAGACAAGTCATTCAAAACGCCCATTGACACGATAAAGAACATGATTGACGGCGAAAATTTCACTCGCGACTATAAGTACAGTTATTCCTATGGTGGACAAACGTACACCGAACATATTACCTGTCAAGGTAGCGCAAGACAATATTTCCATGACCAAAGTTGGGGTCAATACAATCCCATTTTTGACGTAGCGGGTCCAGTTACCTTGAGTCAAAACTTGTCCTACTACGGAAAAAATGATTCTTATTACAATCAAGATATGAATGCGGACAAGATGATTGATGAAGCATGCAAGTTAGCCGACAGTCAGTTTGACGTGGATTTCACTCAATATGACAATAACAACGATGGTTTTGTTGATTTTGTGTATGTTATCTACGCGGGCTATGGTGAGGCTGACGGCGGTCCAGCGAATACTATTTGGCCGCACAACTCCGTACTTATCTATCAAGGTCAAGGAATCAAATGTATCGTGGATGGCAAACAAGTAAATAACTATGCCTGCTCGAACGAGATTCAATATACGGGCGAAGTATATAATGGGATCGGTACTTTCTGCCATGAGTTCAGCCACGTATTGGGTTTACCGGATTTGTATATTACCGAGGAAACAGGCACGACTCACAAGACATTGGGCACTTGGGATATACTGGATTACGGTCCCTATAATAATGACGGCAACACCCCTCCATCCTATTCGGCATACGAGCGTTTCTTCTGCGGTTGGATAACTCCTCGCATCCTGAAGGAGCCAGAGAATGTGACGTTACACCCACTCAACGAGAGCGGAGAGGCTCTGCTTATATGTAGCTCAGACGCACATAATTTAGTTGGCACTTCCCCAAATCCGACGAATTTCTATCTTGTAGAAAACCGTGTCAAACAAGGTTGGGACTCTTACCTACCAGGTAGAGGAATGCTCCTCACTCATATCCGCTACAGCAACAGCAAATGGACAAACAACACAGTAAACAACAATAGTAATACCATGGGTGTTGATTTGGTAGAAGCTGACGGGAAAGCACCTTCCTATGACTACAACAATCCCAATAACGGCTACAGCGGCAAGGCCAAAGACGCCTTCCCCGCCGGTTCCAAACAATGGACCGAACTGATTGACCATGAGATTACCAATATCACTCTATCCAATAACCTGATCAAATTCCTCTATATCGGTGGTTGGCCTGAGGGAGTGGAAGAAGTACCCAGTGATCCTGTACAAAGTACAAAAGTACTTCGTAACGGGCAGTTGTACATCCTCCGTAACGGTCAGACCTATGATCTCAACGGAAAAATCATCGAATAAGCCCAACAATTTATGAAAATTATCAGTTACAATCTCAACGGAATCCGCTCCGCCATCAACAAGGGACTCTTGGAATGGTTACGTCAGGAGAATCCCGATGTCTTCTGCATACAGGAGAGTAAAGCACAACCCGAACAGATAGACGTACTATCCATGGGCGAACTCGGTTACCACAGCTATATTCATTCCGCAGAGAAAAAAGGCTATTCGGGTGTATGCATATTTACCAAAAAAGAGCCGGACAAAGTGGTGGTAGGCATGGGTAATCCCAAGTACGACCGCGAAGGTCGCGTACTGCGAGTTGATTTTGGCGATCTGACTATTGTAGATGCCTATATCCCGAGTGGCACGACCGGCGATGTGCGTCAGGACTTCAAAATGGAGTTTTTAGAGGACTTGCTCCTATGGGTCAACGAGTTACGCAAAGAACGTCCGAATCTTGTTATCTGCGGAGATTACAACATCTGCCACAAACCTATTGACATCAACCACCCAGAGCGCCAAATTGGAGTGTCTGGTTTTCTACCCGAGGAGCGTGAATGGATGGACCGTTGGGAAGCGAGCGGATTGGTGGACTCGTTCCGTGTGTTTGATTCCAGCCCCGAGCGCTACAGTTGGTGGAGTTGGCGTGCAGGCTCACGTGCTCGAAATGTAGGATGGCGTATAGATTATCATTGGGTAAGCGAGAGTCTTCGCGGGCGTTTGCGAGAAGCGAAGATTCTCACCGATGCGGTACATAGCGACCACTGCCCGGTGGAAGTTGTCATAGAAGACTGATAGCCATTACAAGAAGAACTATGGATAAACTTAGGACAGAACATCTGGTAAAGAAGTACGGCAAGAGGACAGTTGTCGATGACGTGTCCATTGAGTTGGAGCAAGGCGAGATTGTCGGTTTGCTTGGTCCTAACGGAGCAGGTAAGACGACCACATTCTATATGACCACCGGTCTTGTAGCAGCAAACAACGGCCGTATATTTCTAAACGACAAGGATATTACAGGTTATCCCATGTACAAACGCGCCAAGATGGGGATTGGTTACCTGCCTCAAGAGGCGAGCGTATTCCGCAAGATGACCGTGGAAGATAACATCCGCGCCGTATTGGAACTGACGGATTTCAGCAAGGAATACCAAGCCGAGAAACTGGAACAACTCATCAAGGAGTTTAATTTAGCACATGTCCGTAATAACCTGGGTGACCGCTTGAGCGGCGGTGAGCGGAGACGTACAGAGATTGCGCGTTGCCTGGCCATAGAGCCTAAGTTTGTGATGCTGGATGAACCCTTTGCGGGCGTAGACCCTATTGCCGTACAAGAGATACAGGACGTCGTATGGCGCCTCAAAGACAAGAACATCGGCATACTGATAACCGACCACAATGTCGATGAGACCCTGATGATTACCGATCGCGCCTACCTTCTCTTCGAAGGACGAATTTTATTCCACGGCACCCCGGAAGAATTGGCAGCCAATCCGGTAGTACGACAAAATTATTTAGGGCGCGACTTTGAATTGAAGCGGAAAACAAGGATAGTTGAGAGTTAAAAGTGAGGACAGAAACGGCATGATTAAACGTATTTGGAGACATCCATGGACGGTTGCAGCATGCAATATACTGCTCGTTTTAGCATTATACAGTTCACTCCGCCTGTTCTGTTTTTTTGCAGACCGGGCGATGTTTCCGAATGTCAGTTTCGGACATCTGCTGGAACTGATGGGCGGCGGTATCCGTTTCGATTTGTCGGCAGTTCTGTATTTAAGTTCCCTCTACCTCATTGCTATTCTTCTTCCATTACCCGTGCAATGGCGTGAAAATCTACGGTATCAGCATGTATTGAATTGGCTCTTCCTAATACCGAACGCCTTGGGTTTAGCCGCCAACACGATTGACATTGCCTATATACCCTTTACAGACCGCCGGACAACCTGTACTTTTTTTACCGAATATTCGAATGACAACAACTTCGTCTCTATTATCAAAGAAGGAATTATCCAGTACTGGTATATAGCCCTTATGCTTATTTTGGTTATAGTAGCCCTATCCATTGGCACCAGAAAAGTATATGGTTTAGGGTTACCGCTCAAAAGACATGCAAAAATCAAGCATTTCCTCCTTGAGTTACTGCTATTTGTCGTTACTGCTTATTTCAGCGTCATCGGAATAAGAGGAGGTTTCGGTAGTTATACCCGCCCCATCACATTGAGCAATGCACTTCAATACACAAATACCCCTCGTGAATGTGCATTAGTGCTGAATACCCCGTTTTCACTAATGCAGACAATAGCTGTACCCTCCTATCCGGAACCAAAATATTTCTCCGAAGAAGAATTGCCGGAACATATGAATCCGATTCATTCAACAGGGGGAACAGAAATGCGAACAGACAATGTTATTGTGCTTATATTAGAGTCTTTCAGCAAGGAATATATTGGTTTCTACAACCGCGATATTGAAGGTTATCAGGGTTATACCCCGTTTTTGGACTCATTATTGGAACAGTCGGTGACGTTCGACTATTCGTATGCAACGGGCCGGAAAAGTATAGATGCCATGCCCTCCGTGCTGTCATCTATTCCTATGCTGATAGAGTCTTTTATTGTGACCCCCTACTCAACCAATACCCTGTCCTCCATCGCCGACTGTCTAAACCGCAAAGGTTACTATACTGCCTTCTTTCACGGTGCGCCCAACGGCAGTATGGGATTTCAGGCATTTG
>ONQO01000041.1:0-1338 GCA_900319995.1 uncultured Bacteroidales bacterium | reverse complement strand
AACGATACTACGGTATGAACGAATATGACGGTCCAGAAGCGTTTGACGGGACATGGGCCATCTGGGACGAAGAGTTTCTACAATACTACGCTCGCGTGTTGGACACATTGCCTGAACCATTCATGACCGCCATGTTCACAGCATCGAGTCATCACCCGTTCAAAATACCAGAACAATATAAGGATTCGTTCCCAAAAGGCACCAAACCGGTACATGAGCCTATCGGCTATTCAGACTATTCCTTGCGTCGTTTCTTTGAGACCGTCAGCCATGAGCCATGGTTCGAGCACACGCTATTCGTCATCACCGCCGACCACACCAACGAACTGACTCTTCCTGAGTACACGAACGGTCGCGGACAGTATGAAGTGCCCGTAGCATTCTATCATCCTCAAATGCCTGCAGAAAAGCGTGCAGAAGTAATCTGCCAAACAGACATCATGCCATCCGTACTCGGATTCTTAAACTATGATGAGCCATACTTTGCCTTCGGCGAAGACGCATTGACCAAGCCGAAGACGCACCCGTACGCTGTTTGCTACAACGCTACCGTATTTCAGATTTTCTCTGACAGTCTGTTAGTCCAATTCGACGGGGAGCATGTAACCGGTGTATATGATTACCGCAACGACCGCTGTCTGCGTGCCAACATTGTCAACACGTCAGACCCCAAGCGGATAGCCCCCATGACAGATTATCTAAAAGCATACATTCAACAATATACACACCGTATGATACATGACCAGCTGACAGTAAAATGAAACAAACCGGAAACATATTATTGCTTGTCCTCGGCATTCTTTTGAGTAGTTGCCAGCAAGAAATCTGCCAATTGGACAAGGCGGTAGAGCGTTGTGTCTCCGCCCCTGTGGCACTCACTTCAGCAGCCTCGTTCAGTCTCAACGGAAAAGGTTACGTATTCGGAGGTCGGGATTTGAACGGCGAACCGACAAACCATATATATTGCTATGACCCCGTCACGGACAGTTGGAGCGATTTAGGATCCACACCTCTTAAAGCACGCGTACGTCCGCGTGCAATAGCCGTCAACGGCGAGGTATTTATAGGCATGGGGTTCAACGGTCATGTGTTAGCGGACAGTGCATATCTTAGCGATTGGTGGAAATGGACACCGTCAAGCGACACGTGGACACGTCTGATCTCTTATCCGTCGGAACGGACAGTAGGCGCTGTGACAGTGACCGATGGCAACTATATCTATGCCGCCTGCGGAGGAAAACAGAATTTCGAACGATGGATATTCCGCTATGATATTTCCAATGACCGATGGACACAATTAGCGGACGAATTGCCCCGGATGGCGGATTACCCCCCCCG
>ONQO01000046.1 GCA_900319995.1 uncultured Bacteroidales bacterium | reverse complement strand
TAATGGAGGACGAACTGCTGGTCTTCCTGGACAAGGACCTCATCCATCTCCTTCATGTCCATCTTGGTTCCGAGGGTGACGGAAGCAAGGGCCTGTGTCTCGCCGCGGGTGAATATGGCGGAACCGTGTGCGCAAGGCAGGCAGTCCACTTCGCACCAGATCGGACGGACCTGGGTGGTCTGGCGACCGTCGACGCGCAGTCCTTCGTCGAGTACGAGGTTCCTCAGAGCCTCTCTCTGCTCGTGACCGAAGTAACGGTTGATCATCATCTTCTTGGCCTCGAGGTCTTCCTCGGAGAGTCCGAGGGACTCGATGCATTCTTCCTTGATCGCCTCGAATCCGGCTTCCCTCTCATGCTTTGGCTTCGCAGACTTGGCGAGAGCGTAGCACTTTGCATATGCCGCTTCGTGGATCTTGTTCTTGATATCTTCGTCTTCCTCGTCGTGAGGATATTCTCTCTTGACATCCTTGCCCAGTTCCTTGTTGAGTTCCTTCTGGACACGGCAATGCTTCTTGATCTCTTCGTGAGCGAACTTGATGGCCTCGAGCATCACATCTTCAGGAACTTCCTTCATTTCGCCCTCTACCATCATGATGTTCTCCTCGGTAGCACCGACCATCAGTTCGAGGTCGGCCGTTTCGGTCTCGGAGAACGTAGGATTGATCTTGAACTGTCCGTCGATCCTGGCGACGCGTACCTCGGAGATAGGACCGAGGAACGGAAGGTCGCTGCAAGAGAGAGCTGCAGATGCAGCAAGTCCTGCGAGAGCATCCGGCTGGATGTCCTTTTCGGCCGAGATGAGCCAGATGTTGACGAATACTGCAAGGTGGAAATCATCCGGGAACAGAGGCCTGAGGGCCCTGTCGACGAGACGTGCGATAAGTACTTCGTAATCGGAGGCCTTGCCCTCCCTCTTCGTGAAACCGCCAGGAAAACGTCCTGCGGAATAAAACTTTTCCTTGTAATCCACCTGGAGTGGAAGGAAGTCTGTGTCTTCTGCCGCTTCTTTTGCGCATGTAACAGTGGCAAGGAGCATCGTGCCTCCCATCTTTACCACTGCCGAACCGTCTGCCTGCTTGGCAATCTTACCGGTTTCGATTTCGATTACCCTACCGTCGGATAATTCGATTTTCTTTGTAACAATGTTCATTTAACTGCTTTTACCGCTTTTTCTAAAAAATAAGGGGACGGCCGTATCGCTGCACAGCCAATCCCCTTTTCTGTTCCTATCGTATGCTTATCGACGGAGACCGAGCTCCTTGACAATGGCCCTGTATCGCTGGATGTCAACTTTCTGGAGGTAGTCCAGCAGCTGGCGTCTTTTACCCACGAGGCGGAGAAGGGCACGCTGGGTGTTGTGATCCTTCTTGTTGACTGTAGATTGCACATTTAATTGTAACTCTTGAAGACTCTGATAGAATTGGCACTTCCCATACTTTTTGTTCATGGTAATGTTGGGCTAATACCACATCCTTCTCGTATGTTATCTTACATGAAGAAACAGAAGGATAGCGCATAGCAAATACAGGCCACCCTTGCGATAGCATCCATTCTCTCTTGAATCTCTGGTTATTTAACTCGTCTTGTGTATAATATTTTTTTCTCATAATCGAATTTTGAGACTACCGAAACTAGTAATCATAAAATAAAAGTGCAAGTCTCTTTCGCGCAACCAAGGCAGCCCTGCAAGGAAACCTTTGCCTGTTCTAAGAAACTCACACTAAATGAGCATCTATTACGAACAGGCAAAGCATACCTATAGATATGCTGCCACATATTATTTCTGTGCATTATTTCCGTAAGTTTTGCAGGGCTTTCGGTTTGCGCGAAATAATAGTCTGCTTAATTATTTTAATATGTTACAGCGCAACGCTTTGCGCTTGTTCTTGCTGTTTTACGTCGGCAAGCGACGATTGGTTGTAAAACCTTTGCGGGTGCAAAGGTACTACATTTTTTTGATATATGCAAATATAATATTATTTTTTTATAAACTTATAAAAAATCAATAATCAGGTCAGCATATGATTCTACCGCTTTTCTGAATCCGCATATAAACAACATGCATTTATGGTCTTCACTATAAATTGGATCGTTATATGTTCTGAATTCTGCACCTTTAATCTTAAAGTCTTCGATTCTAAGATTCATAAATGGTTTAATAAAATGCAGTAAACGACCATTCTCATCTTGCATATATCGATAAAATGCCTGAATGTTGTTGACATAAGGAGGGAAATAATCAATAATTACTAATCGATGATTGTCCCCATACATTAATAGTCTTCTTTGCAGTAATTGATTGACATATAAATCACTAAATGAATATCCAATAATTAAGATTCCTCGATTTTCTATTAGTTTATTTACCAGATTAGCATGATATATGCTACTCGGCATGAAAGTCATCTTGTCTAATTTACGTAGGCCAATTAGTATAGGTGAATTTATATAAAACTCTTTGGCTTGGGTTTGCTCATCCTGTTGCCGTCCTATATGTTTTATTGCATCCTTGACGCTGCTCATCTTAAAGAAATCTCTGTTACTATGAGTCCCGCATTCTTCTGGACATTCAGCGTAGTATATACACCCGTGGAGATGTTGTATAGTAGATGGGTTGCTCGGATTATTTAATAATTTCTTAGGAAGAAAAGCACTAATCTTATCTTCGCTGTCCTCTATCAACTCAAAACCATCTTCATAATCTCCTATGCATTGTTCGATGGTTGTGTCATAGTTAAAAGTGAAGATATCATATTTTATATTTTCCTTACCTTTCCAAAAGGTTCGATACCAATTTTCGGAATTCGTGTGTTCTCGGAAATGGTTGTCATAATGTTCAATAATACTTATTATTTCCTTTAGACTTACCAAAACAGCACGCTCAAATTCAACTTGCTTATAACCTTCTAATTCTTTTCGAACTGTAAGCAAAGTAGATAAGGGCGGAACTCCTGTAGGATCATAGTAATCTATCCCGTTGCTCGTTAATGAAAGCATTGATTCCAGTAGAAAGTATAATTCCTCAAAATTAAGATTATACTTATCAGATAGATATTGTTTTTTCAATGGATACTTATCGTATACTGATAATTTACGTCTTAAGGCAAGATTGTATACAGCATTGATAACGTCACATTGCTCTTTATCATACCCTTTAAAAGTCAGTTCTTTTATGGCTTTTGTAATGTTTCCAGAAGAAGGGATAAATGCATTTGAATAATGAAAATCAAAATCCAAAACAGCGCCAGCTCCTACTATGGTTGTAATTCGTTTTTGCATAACATGAAAGTATATTACTAGCTTACAAATTACTACGAAATACTACTCAATTACTACCATTTTACTACTAAATTACTACTCTTTTGCATTTTCTTTGCAAATAAAAACTCGCTTAAATTCAGCATGTTACAACAAATGCGGATTTTCTTTGCAAATAAAAACTACCCATAATAAGGAATGTATGTAGCAAACTTTTTCGCTTCGTTATCTTCGTGGGCCGATTTTAGCAATCCTGTCTCTACAGCCTCCGCTATAATTCGAGAAGCGACCGAAGATTTGTTCTTTTCCAACTCAAATCTTTCTCGGAGCGATTGATTGTTCATCTCCTCATCTTTCTCAAACAAGATACATGCATGTTGGTAGCAAGCCATTAATCTTTCCTTCGGAGTCATTTCCTTAAATGATTTCTTCGGGTACATAGTGACGCGTGTGAAATTATTACCAGCTTCCACTTTGTATGGCGGCAGGCACATGGATTCAATACCTTCCACGGCTCGGTCATATCCACTACCGCGGCGCTCACACAAATCGACCTGCAACATGGCTTGTGCTAAGGTTTCATTACGAGAGTGAGGAGGTAAGTCAATCAGACGATTTGCATCGTTTAACAGCGAGCCGGGATTTGTAAACACGATTCGATTGCCAAAGATCTCTATCGTCAAAGGCATACCGGTAATGGTAAAATCCTGGTGAACCATCACATTTGCCATGAACTCACGCATAGCTACACGCGGGTACGTTATTTCTCTTGTGCGCGAAGAAATAATTTTCTCCTTACTGGTGTTGTTCTCTAACCAATCGAGCAAGTCGTCAAACTCAACCGCATAGCCTGCTTCGGAATGCCGCTCGTTAATCATTACAAGATTGTTATTGCCCTCATATCTGCGCAGGTTTAGCCCCCGAAAGCGAAGATTCTCAAAATCAGCCAGACGGTTAGCAAACAATAACGCTCCCAAGTTCGTAATAGCCCACGAACCATGATCTTCCGTTATGTACGCGTATTCTTTCAGCAAATCCAGAATCGTACTCTCCTCGCGTGGCACACGACGGTCTATGCGTTCATATAACTTCTTATAGTTGAGATATTGCAGAACCTCGCTACTGGTCAGACCACTTTTGGCGGGGCGCATTTCGAAACTGTTATCTGCGCGCTGGCTACGGATACGCTCTATTTCTTGCAAATTAAGTGCGCCCAGCGATTCTCCGTCGCGACCATAGTAATGACCTTGGTATGCGATAGGTATCCCTTGTGGAGCTGCGGGAATCTGGAACATAACCACTCGTTTGCCTTGATACATTAGATCATAGATTTCCTCGAATGTGATACGATTGGTTATCTGGTCACCAATCTTCTTTTTCATCTCATCCAAGGAAGGACGGGATGGCTTGTATTGCGTATCCGTTAATTCGTGTGTGCTATTATCTACACCAAAAACAAGCCAAGCGTACGCTTCGCCTTTGAGGTTAGCCTCGTTACTCAACGCAGAAAAATACTGACCTAACTCTGAATCACTAAACGAGTTCTTTGCACGCTTAAACTCAACTATTTCAGTTTCTGCCGGCTTAGCCAACAATCCTAGCAAGATATCTACTTGTTCTTGTTCCGAATACATGTCTTAAAAATTTTGCTTGCAAAATTACTACTTTTTTTTGACATACACAAGTTTTATGGCGAAAATCGTTTGAGAAAGTGGATTTTGTGAGGGGGAAATGCTATTCTGCGGATTTTAACTGGGCGGAGAGGGAGGCGATGATGAAGCCACGGAGAGTGCTATAGAACTTGTCGGAGGTTGCGCCGAGGAATTTGGTGTTGGCGCGGACGACGTGTTTGTTCGCGGCTTTGCGGTATTGGATGTAACGAGCCTGCCAATAGGCAAGGCGGTCCGGATCGGACATCTCCGTTTTGCAGAGGCGCACGGCTTCGGAGAACGTGCTGATGGCGCGTTTGCGGCTTTCGGCAAGAGGTCCGGTGTACGGGTTTTGGATAGCATAAGCGTGCGTGCGACCGTTACGGGTGCGCATGACGATGCGTTCGTTACGTGAGAGTTTGCCACTGAAATGGTCAAACGGAAGAGCGGGTTGTACTTTAGCCATGTGTCTAACAAATTTGGGTCACATTATTGCGTTCTCAGCACGAAAGCAGCATAATATAATGTATATCTATCGTGTATCTAACGTATATCTATCGTATATATTTCGTGTTTGTATCGAGATATATAGCGGATTACAGGCTACAAAGGTACAGCTTTTTTGCGATATATGCAAGAGAAAAGGGCATTTTTTAAGCAAAAAGGGCAAAAAATGATGACAATCCGGAAGGGGTTGCAAAAAAAATGAAAAAAAGTGCATTTTTTTGTATGGCTGTTTGGCGTGTATTTACACAATTCCTACTTTTTGGTAAGTAAGCCACTTTCTTGTGCCTTCTTGTGGGAATGAAAAAAAAGCAGTAATTTTGCACTCCGTTAGCGCCCGTCGGGAACCCCAATAAATGATTTGTAACCAACTAAATTATAGACATTATGAAGAAAATTATGATTATTGCAGCGGCTGCGCTGAGTTTGGCAGCCTGCACAACAAAAAGCAGTTCTACACAAGAACAAAACCAAGAAACAGTAAATCAAAACCAAGAAACAGTTATGACACAGGAACAACAAGTATTCGACCTGCTCAAAGCGATTGAGACAGGCGCAAGTGAACCGATTGCGTACATCAACGCAGATAAGTACATCCAACACAACCTCGGCGCAGAGGACGGTCTTGCCGGCTTCGGCAAACTGATGGGCGTACTGGCACAGTACCCGGAGAAAGCCCGCGTGAACACAGTACGTATCTTCGGAGACGGCAACTATGTCGTTGCACAGACCGACTACAATTTCTTCGGTCCGAAAATCGGTTTTGACATCTTCCGTTTTGAGGACGGCAAGATCGTGGAGCACTGGGACAACCTCATGCCCACTCCCGAGAAAGTTAATCCGAGCGGACACACGCTGATTGACGGTACAACCGAAATCACCGACCTCGACAAGACCGAGGCGAACAAAAAACTTGTATGCGGCTTCGTACACGACGTGCTGATGGGCGAGCACCCGGAGAACCTGACCGGTTATTTCGACGGTAACAACTATATTCAGCACAACCCGCAGATTGCGGACGGTCTGGACGGACTTGGAGCCGCATTGCAGGCGATGGCAGAGGCAGGCATGGCGATGGTGTATGACACCAACCATATCGTTCTCGGCAAGGGCAATTTCGTGCTGGCAGTAAGCGAAGGTTCGTTCGCAGGAGCACACACTTCGTTCTACGACCTCTTCCGCGTGGAGAACGGCAAGATTGCTGAGCACTGGGATGTGACGGAGGTGATTCCTGCCCGTGAGGAGTGGAAGAACGAGAACGGCAAGTTCGGGTTCCCGAAAGCTTGCAGCGAGAAATAATGGACAGACAGGCGAACATAGAAAAGAGCATTGCGTATCTGGCGGCGGACGAGCAAGTCCGTTGCCGGATACCGTCTTCGCCGGGTGAGCGTCAACGGCTGCTGCGGGCGTTAATGAATGTGTGGGAGCCGAAAGAACTGCCTGAGGAGTTCCTCGCCATGCAGGACGCGGAACTGCAAGCGCAGGCGGCGGACAAAGGAGTGGTGACAATAGAAAGTCTGAAGTCCGACGCCGAGAGCAGTCCTTTTCTGCTCTGGCAGGGTGACATCACCCGTTTGCAGGCGGACGCTATCGTGAATGCAGCCAACGCGCAGGCCTTAGGTTGCTGGTCGCCGCTACACAACTGCATTGACAACTGCATCCATTCGGCGTCAGGTCTGCAACTGCGCAAGGCGTGCCACGACCACATGCAAGGGCGGCTGTTGGCGACAGGCGATGCCGTTCATCACACGTGGCTACAACCTGCCTGCCAAGTACGTGCTGCACACCGTCGGACCGATTGTAACGGACGACCGGCCGACCAAGCAGCAAGAGGAGCAGTTGGCATCGTGTTACCGCCGGTGTATGGAACTGGCGGAGGAGAACGGTTTGGTGAGCATCGCTTTCTGCTGCATCTCCACGGGTGTGTTCCGTTTTCCCAACCAACGGGCGGCAGAGATAGCCGTCAGCACGGTGAAACAGTTTCCAAGAAAGAACCTCAAAACGATTGTATTCAATGTTTTTCTCGACAAAGATTACGCCATCTATCGCGCCCTTCTCTGAGCGCGTGGAGCAGTTGCGGCGGCTCGTCCGGGAGGCGGACTACGTGCTTATCGGAGCCGGAGCCGGTCTGACTACCGCTGCTGGATTGGACTACGCGGGAGAGGATTTCCGGCGCGAGTTCAGCGAGTGGATCGCCCGCTACCGGTTCACCGACCTCTATACCGCCGGGTTCTACCCGTTTGAGACGGAGGAAGAGAGGTGGGCTTACTGGGCAAAGCATATATGGTTCGCACGGTATCGCACAGGTGCGCTGCCGCTGTACAAAGAGCTGTTGGAGGTCGTGCGGGAGAAGGATTATTTCGTGCTGACGACCAATGTGGACGCGCAGTTTGAGATGGCGGGTTTTGCGGCGGAGCGGATCTTCGCCACGCAAGGAGACTACGCCTTTTTCCAGCCGGCTTCGGGTGAGCCGAAAGAGCTTTATAATAACCGCGAATGGGTTGAGCGCGTGCTGCCTATGATACGCGATTGCCGTATTCCGTCGGAAATGGTTCCGCACACACCGGACGGCGAGCCGGTGGCGATGAACCTGCGGTGCGACAACACGTTCGTAGAGGATGCCCGGTGGCATGAGCAGGAGGAGCGGTATAGCGCGTTTGTGCAACAGGCTGCTGACAAACGGCTGCTGTTGGAGTTCGGCGTGGGGTTCAATACGCCGGTGATCATCCGAATGCCGTTTGAGAGGATGGCAGCGCAGCTCCCCGACACCACGCTCGTCCGTTTCAACCGCGACTACCCGCAGCCGTACCAAGCAGGTATTGAGCATTTTATCCCCTTCACGGAAGACATCAATCGTATCATTTCACAACTAAATCACCATTAATCATGCAAAGAGCATTGGATTTTCTGCAAGAATATAATGAGGTGGCTTTGGCTACTGTTTGTAACAACAAACCCGAGCTCCGTGTGTTCTCTCTGTCCGCTGCAAAGGGGCAGTCAGTTTTGAGGTTGAGGAGGATGTGAAACGCTGGATTTTTGAGAATAACCCGGTGTTGCCGCCATCTTCGGTCCTGGTACCCCTGTTGCATACTCCGCTAAAGTGGTGATGCAACTGCTGATGCAAGAATAATCGCATCTTCGCGTAATGGTTTGGGGCAGGGACTTTCAGTCTTCCTGCCCCTGCTTTTTATTCTACTGCTGCTCGCATATGAGCATCTCTGAAAAAGGGCATATTTTATGGGGACCCCAATAATTTTCAATTCTTGGGGAGAGCGGAGCATGCCCGAGTACCTTCTGCCAAGCTGTGCTTGAGCTCGGTATCGAGGGCAATGCCCGCGACAAAGGGGGGCTTTTATTTTTTTCTTTAAATTACTATCGGTCGGATGTAGCGTTTTTCGTAGTATGCCGTCTTCTTATTTTTACTTTCTCCGCTGTTAGTTTGTGGGCTTGCACATAGGCAGATTAGTGCCGCGCCGGTACTCTCTCCACGTTCGTGCCGTGTGGGTTCTCATATCCGTCTCACTTTTAGTTTCGCCTGCCCGTATATGATAACAGTGCCATGTGGATGCAATGATTGGTTACTACCTCCGGTGGCGATGCTTCTTCGTCAATTAGCACGGCATCGTATGCCGTATTTAGCCACACAAATGTGTGAATCTGTGAATGTGTGAACGATACTATACGAAGAAGGCGCCCTTGCGGACGCCCTCTATCGTTTAACAGGGTCCCCAGAGTAAACCAGCGTAGCGTTTGCTATGGGGGAAGCGTAGAGCAATACGTAGCACTCTATAAGGGCTGTGCCCGTAATCGTGCGAGTATTAGCTCAAGCGCGTCGGTGCTTCTCTACGTGGTAGAAACCCAGCGTGAGGATCTTGAGGATGACTTCGTACAGAACTTTCACCCAGTCTTTTTCTTCGTTTTCAGTCTTCATTTTTAATTATGATTTTAATTGGTTCATTACTCGCTTGCAACGCAAGCCATTTTGCGGTGATTTGTTGCTCGTTGGCTGCACTCACCAGAATGCAACCCTTGCTGTGTTCGGGTCTCGTACCTCGATGAAATCGGATGCCGCTACGTCCGGGAACTTGCATCACCAAGGGCAACATACGCTTGAAGCGCGGTGAATAGGTCACTCTGACCTCGTATATCCCAACAGGTATGATATAATCTGCATTCTCAAGCGTCGCTATTTCTTGCCCTTCAAAACGCAAGCACCCACGCACGGCTTTGCCGTCTTTAGTCCTGCGAATTAGGTGGATGCTTGTCATTTTTGCTGCGGTATTTGTAGGTGTAGTCTATACCGAATAGCGCTCCTGCAAAGGTTGCAACCTCGCCAAATCCAATGAGTAAACTCTCATGAATCTGACCTTGTGGCTCTATGAAAATCCCGCAGAACAGCAACACCAGCCCACCGATGGACAGCACCGCCGCCGTTATCAGCTGAATGTTCGGTTTCATAATACTTTTCTTTTTGAGGTTAATAATGTTAATTTGGGGTCCCCGACAAATTTTAATTTGTGGGGAGAGCGTAGGGCAAGGCGAAAATTCCTTTGAACAAATTTTGTTCATCGTATTAAGCCTTAGCCCAAGCGCTGCCCGCGTGAGCCGAAGCCCACGCGAGCGTTAACTTGCCGCTTACGGGCGCGGGTGCTCCGAATCCCACTCCAGACCGCAGATGTACCAGTAATAGGACTTCAACGTCTTCTTGCCACCCGGGTTGTTACGCTGAGCCAAGAAGTTAATCTGGTCTTGGGTGAGTCGAGACAGATCCTTGCGACGATAATCGACGAGAGCCGCGATGCCCTCGAATCGCTGACGAGCCCACAAAGAGTTCGTGCTATTCGACTTCACGAAGTTCGACTCGTCACGCAAGTAAATGCGGTTACACGAATCGCTCGTGGTTGCAGCCCTGCGGTGCGTCGCCAGCAACATTCGACCATGTTTGTGCGGGGCTTTCTTTCCGCACTTGCACAATGCGCCGGATACATAGTCAATACCGGCTTGCCATGCTACTTTTGCCATAATGTTAAGGTTTGGTTTAATGGTTTAACAATCAGTTAGTTTTGAGCCGCAAAGCTGGGTTTAGTTACCCAACTTTGCATACTCCTGTGCGAACATATATCCGCGCAGCGTGCCGTACTTGCTCTGGTTCTTGAACGAAGCAGCATAGGCGGTCTTTTGCTCAACCGTCAACGCATTGACAGCCGCAATCGCCTGACGGAACTTCGTTTGACGCGCCAACTCTTGCTCGCTAAACGGTTTGGTGCGAGGATTACAGATTTTACCCGTGTACAGGGTATTACCTTTCTTCGCAAAATACACATCGGAGTGTTCGCAGATCTTGCCGCTATACGACTTGACCATCTCAATAGGAACATACTTTGCCATAGTTGTTTAGGTTTGGTTTTAAAGGTTTATAATGTTAATTATAACGTAGGGGCGGTTAAGCAGAGGTTAAGCAGAGGTTAGACGTCATCTTTCTGCCTTGTCTTGCCCTCTTTCCCGAACGACGATGCAAAGGTACGATGAACATTTTACTTTTTCCAAATTTTTTCGCAAAAAAAATTCAAAAAAATGCATTTTCTTGGAAATCTCCGAGCAAAATTCACAAATTCACAAATTCACACAAATTTGTATCTTCGTATTTTGCTCATAATAAATATATAATATATAATATTATTATATTATTATGGAGATTTTTCCAACTTTCACCGATGCGTGAATCTGTGAATCTGTGAACGATACTCTTTCATTTTTCTTCCTAAAAACTTGTATATGTCAATTATTTTTTGTACCTTTGCGCAAAATTGCGCAGTTCACAACAACAATCATATAATCTTTTAAATTATGGCTGTAAGTATCAAAAGTATACTAAACACATTAAACACGCACAATTATTCGGACTTAAGCGTATTTTTACAAGACACCGATTGGTCGGGGTTAACTCCAGCTACTATTGTTCCAAAAAAGGAGATGAGAAAGTTTGTCAAGGCGATTGAAGACAGAGAAGTCCGTCTTGCTGTAATGAAGTTTTTGTATGACTATACAGATGCCTATTTTTTTGAAGGAGCAGAAGCAATTGCTAGAGATGAATACAACCGGAGAGGATTTGGAGCAACAAATGACGTTATTCGATTAGAAGCATCCCATAAAATCAGAAGTTTAAAGGACGAATTGGATGCTCAGATAAAGCAAGTCAAATCTTTAGGAGAATATTCCGGCGACAAAATCAGCAAACTCCAAAAGCAAAACGAACAATTAGAAAAGCAGGTAAAAGATTTGAAAGAGCAAATATCTAAACTTGAAGACGAACTTGATTTTTTTAAGAATCCACATGCATATGGCAAGCAGGTACCTGTTGAATTGCATAATACCACTTTCCATTACATAATGGAGTATCTAATATCCTACAATTTAGCTAAGGCATACACGAAGCCCACTGCGTATGGTATTAGTATTAGTTGCTACCAATGGTACGGCTCAAAAGCGCTTTTCGGATTTCTCGTTGATAAGATCAGTTTTGAATTAGAACTGCGAGATTCGGGAGGTAGATTGAATTGGAAACCATTCAAACATGCGTTCTTAAACTTTGATGATTTAATTGATGAAGCACGTAATGCTGTTACTAGATATACGAATAAAAAAGAAGCGAAATGGCCTGAAAAGGCAGAAATTATCGACGAAGCCATTAAATATGCGCGCGAAAAAGAAGAGAAATTAAAACCAAGAAAATAGCAAATACGATACCAACCAGATAGAAATTGCCCCACATGCAGATAATATGCAGATATTTTTAGCCGCTTATACAGATAGTATGCAGATAATATCGTACATACAATAAGACCTTAGGCAGATAAGAATATATCCCTACTCCAAACTTAGCATGAAGTAGGATTCGTATTCCGCAAAAAAGCAGTACCTTTGCACTCGATTTCGAAAGGAATCCGAGTGCTTTTTTTATACTCTAAAACACAATTCTGTTTCGTAGGAATAAATTTGGTTACACGACACGAAACACTATTATGCGTATGGTATTGCGAGACTGCAATTAAACCACTAACTTTGCACTCGATTTTGAAAAAAGTAAGGTTTTTAAAAACGCGACGCGCACATTAGATAGGGGCGCACCCGCGTACGAAAAAACAGTGTCTTTTGGTATTTGAAATAAAAGCAGTACCTTTGCAAAATTTTTTAGAGCTAACCCCTGCAACTAAATGCACGATATATAGAAAGTAAACTAAAAACAACGAATTGAACTAATATAGAAACAACATTATAAAAGGTCGTGTACCGAGAATGATCGATCGTTATACACTCGGAGCGACCGGACCGGTCCATAATGTTCAACAACTAAAATCATTGTTACATTATGGAAAGTAATGCAGAACAAACCGCACGCAGCGGTAAAACAGAGACACTTAACGAAGTGCTCATCCGTCTGGGCTATCTACAGTCCGAAACACCGGCAACACAAGAACAAGTTCTTGTGGCTATCCTGACGCGCATACAACGTATGCACACCGAGTGGTACACCCTGATGACAGAACATTGGGATTGGCTCGTCGTGCTACAGTGTATGCAAGATCACGGCTTCTTCAAATCCAATCCGGCACGACCACCGTTCGCTGCTTTCGACCAATGGCTACGACATAACGAAGTGCCGCAACTCCTCGCTCATTGTTCCGTGCGTAATCTCACGTACGTAAACAAGAAGATCGCAGGTGCGCGTTATCCGTGGACGAACGTGCAATGGGAGCCGTATGTACTCAAACGCTGGCGCGTCACCTATGACACATTGGCGAAAATGCTCAAACAACTTCAAGACACAAACACGTGTTCCGAAACAACCGTTTAAGACACGTCTAATGTCCTGAAAATAAGCGCCAAGACACGACTCGTGTTCTGAACCTCAATGGCATAAAATGTGCCATATATAAAGCGAAACTCACATTGAGGTGAGTGTGATCTAAAGTTAATCAATCGGCAAATCCAAAGCGAGTATAATAATCGATGGAAGGCTCGACTCGCGGTATCCTCAGAGCCGACCATTGAGAAAGGGATTACGATTGGCCATAACCCCAACAGGTATGGAAACTATTAAAACAACACTACCTTGCGTAGACGCACATGTAACAACCAACAATCAAGTAGTTCAACAGGGCAAAACCTATGATGGTAAGTTCACCTACGTAGATGACGACCACGTTCGCTTCGTCGAAAGACAGAAGAAGGAGCACGTCATCCACCCGGAACTCCACTGGCGGCTCCTCGAACGCACCAAGCACGGACGCATGCACACGAACGTGAACCATATTAAAGTAGAGTTCTACATTAAGCATGGTGAGTACGTTTCCGAACAGCAACTCGCCGACATGCTGGCACGTGAGATTGAGCAGATGGGCGAATCGCTCTGCGACATGGACCTCAAGGAGGAGGTTGCGCAATGCGGCAAGTAGTATCTGTAGAAAAAGGTGGCGGTCCGTGCAGAACGGACTGCCCCTACTACTCCGAAACAGGCTGGGTCAAGGGCGTTTTAGGCGTACCATTGAAAACCCACTGCCGGGCAACCATGGAAGCTATCTCTGTTGACTGTGACGTGTACAACACACGGACGATCGAGAAAATCGAAGTCACCGACGCAGAATGGAAAGCCATGCTGAAAGCTATCGGAAAGAGAGCCAAGAAGGAGCGAAAACCGTACGACCCGAACCACGAGGAAATTCACGCCGTAGGCTGTGAATGGACACGAGGCAAAGGCAAATGGAATTCCCTCAAGTCGTCTAACATTAAAAACTAAAACTATGTTCCAATATCAAGACAAAGTAAATGCCGGTGTACCGCAAATATGTACACCCGAAATCTGGGACCAACTCATCGACAGTCCCGAAGTCAAGTCCGTTTGCGACCAGATCGCCGCTCTTGACCCGACCACGCCAGACTACAACGACCGCAAACAAGCGCTCAAACGTCGTCTGCCTATCATCATTCCGCACGCTGCGTCTTTCCGAAACGGAAAGCGCGTCAGCGCAGATGCAATCCCGTCCGGTCTCGCAATGCTCGATGTGGACCACGTTGCCAATCCTCGTGACTGGTTCGAATCCATTGACAAGCAACTGCTTTCCGACAACCGCATCTACCTCGTAGCCATCACCGCATCCGGTCAAGGTTTGCGCCTGATTGGTGAACGCTTGGAAACAGAAAGCATCGAGGCTGCTCAGCTTCGCATCGCTACTGCCCTTGGCATCAAGGAATACGACGCGGTGACGAAGGATTTGGCACGCGCCAGTTATGTTGTCCCTCGTTCCTATATCCTCTGGATATACGAGGCAGGTCTATTTGCCGAGCGAGAAGTTTTGTCCATTGATTCCGGATTGTATCCGGAGAAAGCTCTACCGCCTCATCAAGAAGTTTCGTCTATTGCGTCGGAATCGGATTCCGACATAGAAGTGCTGACCTATCGCGGCATGCCCTACGATGCCATCGTCAAGCAACTGATGATCGAGATTGGAGCCGCTGAAGGCGCAATGCAAGGTGAACGCAACACCGTCTATTTCAGCCTTGCCAACTACATGCGCTACATCTGTGATTTCGACCCGGCGCTGCTGCTCCGCATCCTTCCTGACTTTGGTCTCTCCGAAGCCGAACGACGCCAAGCCATCAGTTCTGCTATCGGTCGCCCGCGTAAGTCGCAGAAACCCATGGTGCTCCAATCGGCTATCGCTATCTGCGAGAAAGAGGCACATCTGGACGAACAATCGCCGCTGGAGAAATCTACGGCATTACCTCTGCCCGAACTGCCGCGTCTGCTCAAACTGGTATGCCGCCGCTTGCCCGAAGACTACCGTGCTGCGATGATCATTGCTTCGCTTCCTGTCCTCGGCACTTTGGCAACACGCATCCGCTTCGAGTATCTCGACCGTCAGGAACAATCGCTCTCGTTCTTCTCGTGTATCACCGCACCGGCTGCATCCGGTAAGTCCTTCATCCGCAAACCGTTGGATTTGCTGCTCACTCCCATCAACGAGCAAGACGCGATTGAGCGTGAGAAAGAACAGGCGTACAAGGACAAACTCCGTGCGTCCAAGAACAGCAAGAACCAACCCGAAGATCCGCACGCTTGTCCGCGCAACAATGGCGTAGCTATCTCTATCGCCAAACTGCTCCAGTTGCTCACCTATGCCGAAGGCAAACACCTCATCGGTATCGGCGAAGAAATGGACACGCTGGTCAAGTCTGAACGTGCCGGAGTTTGGAGCCAAAAGAGCGATATCTACCGTCTGGCTTTCGACAATGCGGAATACGGTCAAGCCTACATGTCCGATTCGAGTTTCAACGCACACATCCATGTGTATTACAACTTGCTTCTGACCGGCACACCGAACTCGCTCCGACGCTTCTTCAAAGACCTCGAAAACGGTCTTGCAACACGTGTCTGCTTTGCGCAACTGCCCGACACTTCGTTCACCGAAATTCCCGTTTTCGCACCATACACCGAAGCGGAGAAAGAGGAGATCATCCGTTGGGCACGTCGGCTTGATGCCGAACAAGGCACACTCGTTTGTCCGCAACTGAACACGGTTATTGCCAACTGGCTCGAACAGAAACGGCAACAGGCGATGGAAGCCGACTCGCACGCTATGGACACGCTCCGTCGTCGTGCCGGTGTGATGGGATTCCGTGCAGGCATGCTCTGTTACTTGCTCGAAAACCGCAAGTTCACCAAAACGGTTGCACAATTCGCAGAGTGGGTTGCTGAATACGTGTTCCGTAACCAGATGGAACTCTGGGGCGAACAGATGGAGCAAGAACTATCAGGCGCACTCGAAGTGCTCTCCGGCGAAAGAGGTTCAGCCGCTTCACTCCTGGCACTCCTGCCCGCAGAGTTTAGTACTGCCGATCTCATCAAACTCCGTGCACGCAAAGGTCAATCGGTCAAGAACAATGCT
>ONQO01000097.1 GCA_900319995.1 uncultured Bacteroidales bacterium | reverse complement strand
TACGAAGAAGATGGTCAAACTCTCGCCATGCTTCTTCCCCGTGAAGATTTGGCAAACATGAGCAACATGACCACCAGCAACGCCATACGCACTCTAAGTCAATTCGCCCAAGAGGGGCTGATCATAATCGACGGAAGACATATCCGGATTCTTGACGAAAAAGAATTGGAACATATATCCCGTCTCGGCTAAAAAATAACCAAAGAAAAAATCGCCTTTTCGGCGATTTTCTTTTAGTCCATCATATTTCCCATATTACCGGATAATTGAACCATACGGTCGTAGTCTTCAGGACTCAAATCGTAGAAATAGAAATTTCTCGGATCGATAGGTCTTCCATTCAAATGCACCTCATAGTGCAAGTGCGGTCCGGTTGACTTTCCGGTATTGCCAACCAAAGCGATTACATCTCCTCGTTTCACTTTCTGCCCAACTTTCACCATCCGTTTGGAGCAATGCGCGTAAAGAGTAGCATAATTGAATCCGTGGTCAATCTCAATCGTTTCTCCATATCCTTGCCTCCATCCGGAATAAGTAACCGTACCATTACCCGTAGCAAATATGTCCGTCCCAACTGGCGCCGAAAAATCCATGCCTTCATGGAACCTTTGGATATGGTAAACGGGGTCAACACGCCATCCGTAGCCGGAAGCCATATGTTTCAAATCCTTGTTGAGAACAGGCTGGATAGCAGGGATATTCTCCATACGAGTCTCCTGATTCTTTGCCAATTCAAGAATCTCATCATACGACCGTGCCTGCACATAGAGCTCTTTCTCCAAAATGTCCACTTTGCGGTGAATATCAGCAACGAGTTGCGTATTGCTCATACGCGCCAATGAATCATAATAGGAAATTTGCATGGCTGCTCCCATACGTGAAGTCATCGGAATAGGGTCCGCTCCTAAAATAGCCCGATACAAATTGTCATCCCTCTGCGAAAGATCCGCCAGCACAATCTGCATTTGGTCCACCTGCTTGCTTAAGACTTCCATTTCCGCGGTTAAGTTCCTGTTATATTGCATAAGTGAAGCCTCTCGCGGAGAAGGATAGAAATAGAGAAAGACATAAAAAGCAATAATCCCAATACAAATACCGCCGATAATATAGCCCCCCGAACGGCGGAGCCAGTAGCGAAAACCGTGTTCGATTCGCTCCAGTTGCAATGTTTCAGGATTGATACGATAATGTCTTTTGCGAAAAGATTTCATAGCTTATCTTTTTATCCGTTAAGTTTTCTGTTGTTTATTTTCGATTTCTTTTTTCTTCGGACTTATACCAGAAGAAAAACTGGTTCTGTTGTTTTTTCTGCTCAGGTGTACGCGCAACATATACAGGCATTTTAGTATAAGGGTTTATGCCGGTATAAAACATCGTAGTTGACAATGTCATAGGTGTCGGCGTAAAGTCTTGTACTTGCTCAGGATGGTAATGCATTTTCTTCGTCTCATCGGCGAGCAAAGCCATATCCCGTTTTGTACAGCCCGGATGGGAAGAAATGAAATAAGGAATGAGTTGTTGGTGCATCCCTGCTTCTTGGTTGATTTTCAGGAACATATCCCTAAACCTCAGATAGTTCTGCCAAGAGGGTTTACGCATAATTTTGAGTACATTGTCCGAACAGTGTTCCGGAGCCACTTTCAGTCTTCCTGACACATGACGCGTAATCAGTTGACGCGCATATTCCTCACTCATCAGGTCATAACGTATGCCCGATCCCACAAAGGCATGCTTCACATATGGCAGTTTATCAACCGTGCGGTATATATCCAAAACAGCCGAGAAATCCTGATTCAGATTCTTGCAGATAGTCGGTTGCAGGCAACTGGCTCTCGCACATTTTTCACATATCGTCCTATCTACTCCGTGCATTCCGTACATATTGGCAGAGGGGCCACCTAAATCGCTGATAATACCGTGCCAGTCCGGCAAATGGCTCAGTCGCTCAATTTGCCGCAATATGGATTCTTTCGAACGGCTTACAATCTGTTTGCCTTGATGCGCGGAAATAGTACAAAACGAACACCCCCCAAAACAACCTCTATGCATACAAACGGACCATTTGATCATCTCATACGCGGGAATATGCTTGTCTTTGTATTTCGGATGAGGCGTATATTGGTAAGGTAGATCGTAAATAGCATCCAACTGCTCTGTCGTAATAGGCGGATATGATGGATTGACCACCACAAATTGCTTCCCTACTCTCTGAACTAATGTCGTTTGGTGAATTTTGTTAGACTCGATCTCAATCAGGCGGAAATTCTCAGCATGTTTCCGTTTGTCCTGTACGGCTTCCTCGTGGCTTGCCAGCCGTATTGCGTCTTTCGGAATCTCATTCTCGTCAGTCGTCAGATATGCCGTTTGAGGAACCTTGTGCAAGGAGTTATTTCCGTCTCTTTCGATATTCTTGGCAATCTGGGTCATGGCTTGTTCGCCCATACCATAAACGAGCAAGTCGGCTCCGCTATCCACCAGAATGGATGGCAACAGCTTGTCCTGCCAGTAATCATAGTGCGTGAGCCTCCTCATAGAGGCTTCAATACCTCCAATAATAATAGGTACGTGCGGGTATAGCTGTTTCAATATTTTGCAATACGTGACTGTGCAGTAATCGGGCCTTGCACCGGCTTTTCCCTCCGGCGTATAAGCATCATCCGAACGCCGTCGTTTGGCTGCCGTGTAATGGTTTACCATCGAATCCATAGAACCCGCAGAAACGGCAAAATACAGTTTTGGACAACCAAACTTTTTGAAATCGCGGTAATCACCATGCCAGTCAGGTTGCGGAACAATAGCTACTCGATAACCTGCCGCTTCCAAAACCCGTCCCAGAACTGCTGCACCAAAAGAAGGATGGTCTATATAAGCATCCCCTGTGAAGAAGACAATGTCCACTTCATCCCATCCACGCAAGTCCGTTTCTTTACGGGTCGTTGGCAAATATTTCAACAAATCAGCCACTGTTATTCAGGTTCTTATCAGTCTATCTGCAAATCCAACTGCTCCTTGAGTTGTGTCAATGTCGGATTCTGTTCTGCCATTACGGCAAACTTTTCTTCAGCGGTAAAAGCCATTTGCACCTGATTGTATTCCGCCTGCACGAGCTGTATATTCAAATGGTCATTATGCAACGCTAAGCGTAATTGGCTCAATAAATGCGGCAAAGCCTTTCGCATTTCAGTCATTTGCCACGGGTTTGGCATTTGGATTTCCGCTGTGTGATGATCAATCAGAGTCGGGCTATAGTTCTCTATCAGTTCTTTCAGACGCAATTCCTCTTTGTGGGTAGTTGCAAGACCAACCCACGCGTCTTTGAGTTGGTCAGCTGTAAAAGGGCGGTTGGCCTCCTCCTTGGGCTGCTGTGGGTTAATAGCCGTATCAGCCGAAGTACCGGCAGGTCCGGATGCAAGTTTAGGTCCGACACCAAGACTTATTTTCGGCATCTTGGGAATAGAGGGCATCACCGGTTTTTCCGTCGCATCCGGAGCAACGGGCACTGCCGCATCTACTTTGGGAGTTGCTACTGGTTGTGTCACAGGCTGGGTTGGCTGCTTAACATCCTCTTTAGCCGCTACTTTCGTATTCACGGGGTTGGTCGGAAGAGGAGGAACAGTTTGATTGACACCCAGCTGACATAGTTTTACCAAAGCCAGCTCAACCGTCAGACGTTTGTTCCGCGCCGTACGATAATTAATATCGCATGTATTGAGAATATCCAGCGCCTGAAACAGCCAAATAGGACTACATTGCTGTGCCTGGGTTGCATAACGCTGTTTAATGGCCTCGCTGGTCTCCAGCAAAGGCAAAGTCTGTACATCTTTACTGACCAAAACGTCACGCAAATGTTGCGCAAAACCCGTTACGAAATGAGCAGCATCGAAACCGTGGTTCAATACATCATTGAATAGTAGCAAAGCCTGCGGCACATCGTGACGAATCGTATGCTCCACCAGCGAGAAATAATAATCGGCGCTCAATACATTCAGCACTTCTATTGTGCGTTCATATGAGATGTTATTGCCGCAAAAAGCCACCAATTGGTCAAATATTGACAGCGCGTCACGCATACCCCCGTCTGCCTTCTGTGCAACTACATTCAGCGCCTCTTCACTCACTGTAATTCCTTCTTTAATAGCCACAGACTGCAAATACGCAATCGTATCAGGCACGGTTATCCGGTTAAAATCATAGACTTGACAACGGCTTAGTATAGTTGGCAGTACTTTGTGTTTTTCTGTCGTTGCCAGTATAAAAATGGCATATGAAGGAGGTTCCTCAAGCGTCTTGAGCAAGGCATTGAACGCCCCTGCAGACAACATATGAACCTCGTCTATGATATATACTGAGTACTTGCCTATTTGTGGTGGTATTCGTACTTGATCTATCAGCGAACGGATATCTTCTACCGAGTTGTTGCTTGCTGCATCCAACTCATGAATATTGAACGACCGTTGTTCGTTGAAGGCCTTGCACGACTCACATTCGTTGCAGGCATCGAAGCCATTTTGGGGATTCAAGCAGTTGATTGTTTTTGCGAAGATACGTGCACAAGTAGTCTTGCCCACTCCTCGCGGTCCGCAAAACAGATACGCATGCGCCAGGTGATTTTGCCGGATGGCGTTCTGAAGCGTCTGCGTCAACGCTTGCTGACCCACTACTGACTCAAAAGTCTGCGGACGGTACTTGCGCGCTGATACAATATAATTCTCCATATCTTAATGTTGTTTAAATGCTATACTATATATATATTTTTTGCTTTCAAAAGTCTGTATTTCATATTCCGTATTCCGCGCTCCTGCGAGTTGTTCAAACGACTCAATCCCAGTTCCTTGCGCTTTTACAATCGCCTCTTTCTGCGTCCATAGTTTTGTAAACACTATGTCGGGCTCTGCGGCCTCATAAATCAGCTGCTGTTCCTCGTCGTTCATGACGCGCACTATCAAATCGGCTTGCGCCGTACGGATACTCTCTATATCTATTCCTATCGGTTCATCATCTATGGCAACGGCTATTCCATCCTTACAGTGACTAATCGAGAAATACGGCAATTTGTCCTTCAAGTCTTGCCCCGTTGCAGATAGAAACGGTTTTCCGTATTTGTTGTATTGAAAAACAAAAGCACCTCTATTATGGCATAGCAATTCATCCAGCATCAACCAACTCTTCAAGCAGCAATATTGCCCGAATGTATGCTTGTAGCGCATCGCCTGCTCACGCCTTTGGGCGCTGACAAGCGGTTTCAGCCGTTGTACCTCTGCCTCGCTACACTCGTCCATTTTGTCAAACATCGCTATTCTCATCTTTCCTCTGATATACTTTCCAATAAACGACCGGCAGGAATAAGCCGCTTCACGGTATGTCAAGTGTTTGTATTTGCGTGCGCTCTCGGCATATTCATACATCATGATTGCGTTACGCACAATTATTCCTATCAGACTCACCACACCCAACACCGCCGTGATAGATATATCGAGTCCGAAAATAGCCAGTCCACTCATTGAACCGAAAAGACAAAGTATAGCGCTGGATAGGGTAAGTAATGCCAGTCCTATTTTGCCAAAATGATACAACAAGAGAACCAACATGACCGCCAGCGCCGCAACTACGGACCATAGGATTTGCGGAATCATCATATCGTTAATCTCCGTCAGACCGCCGTACGTGATTGAAACTCCTTCCGGCAATTCTGTGATATGACTATTGATCCATTCCTTCACTTTTTTCTCCGCAGACACCTGGCTCGTTGCGCCTCGCAGATCAGCTCCGACTGTAATCGTACGTACTGCATTACGCCGCTCCAGAGTAGTATGATACCAACTCGGCTCTATAGTCGCCACTTGCCGCAAAGGCACCCACACACCCGATATAGCAGTCGGCACCTGCATATCGCGCAACTCGTCCATACTCATCCTTCCCGCATCCTTGGTATATAAAACGACTGGCACACCATAAGAGCCTTCATAGAGAGTTGTTATCGTCACTCCTTGAGTTGCCTCACGGAGGTATAGTGACAACATCGTCTGAGTAATCCCCAATTGTGTCGCCTCGTCGGGTTTAAGAACGATTCGTGTTGAAGTTGCTACATTATCATAATCACTATGCACCCATTGCAGTTCCGGCAGCTGTACCATAAACTGCAAGATACTGTCGGCATAGGGTGCCATATCTTCCCATCTCTCACCCTTTATACGCACCTCAAGAGGGTTCTTCACCGCCTGATAGTCCAGTTGTTTGAAACGCGCGTAGGCGTTCGGAAAATAATTCTCATACTTGGCGGTATATTCACGCAATACTTGCGTGGTTGCCTTGCTGGATTTCGTATTGACTATCAGTTGCGCATAATTAGGCGCAGGCGTCTGCGGCGTGTATGTGGCATGGAAACGCGGAGAAGCTTGACCAACAAACGCCGTCACACACTCCACTCGCTCGTCATGACGCAATATTTCCGCCAACGAGTCCGCTACAGCAGCACTCTCCTCAGGGGTGGCGCCTTCGTTCAGATGAATCTCCACCGCAAAAAACTCACGTTCTGCTTTAGGTAGTAACTGCAAATTCAGACTGAACAACAACAGCAGCACACCCGTCAGAGTAGCAACAATAAGCATCGTCCACACAATTACAGGATGGTCAAAGCACACCTTAAGTCCTTTTCTATACGCACTTTGCAGCCATATAAAGAAGTGGTTTTGTACACGTTCTACCAGATTCAGTTCAGTCCTCTGACGCTCGCGAATAAACCGGAAAGAAAGGAACGGAGTAACCCATGTAGCATAAAAAATACTGCTAACAAGTGCATATAGTACCGCCCACGGGAAGAGTTGCACGAACTCGCCCAACGGTCCAGTAATAATCCGTGTCATGGGGAAAAACATTCCGCATATTGCTATCGTAGCGAGCGACATCGGCACGAACAGAAGTGATGTGCTCACGTTCGCAGAATACCACCGTGAATGGTTTTTATCCAGATAATTGGTATAACCGTCTATCACTATCACTGAGTCGTCCACAATCATACCTAATACAAAGATCAGCGCTGCCAAAGTCACTGTGTTCAGTTCGATACCCGTGACATACATAAGGCCGATACAAATGGCAGTACACACCGGCAGACCGGTAGCAGCCACGAGCGCCGTACGAAGAGGGAAGAGCAGCAGCATTACCGCTATCACCACTAAAATAGAAATGAATATGTCACGCAGGAAAGACAGCACGGAATCGTTCACTACTTTCGGTTGGTCTGTGATACGATGGAATTGAATATCAGGAGGTAACAAAGCAGCAGCCTCGGATAACTTTTTATCTACCTCTTGGCCGAACGCCACTATATTGTTACCGGGGACCATCTCCAAATTCAGAATTAGACAAGGAGCCCCGTCAAACTCTACGTATTGTTTCGGTTTCGGGTATCTTCTCTCAACATTGGCAATGTCTTTGAGACGAATGGTTGCACCCGTCACAGGGTCGAACCACACAATCTGTTCCTGCATTTCATATTCCGAAAGATAAGGAATGACTACCTGCAAAGCTCCTTGTACGTCGCTCTCACCTCCTACTGTCCGCAGTCCCTGCAACGCCATCTGCGCCTGCAACGCCGTGGGATTAATACCGTATTGCGAGAGCCGCTCCGCGTCAATGGTGATTGCTATTTCTTCGCTCCGCTGACCCATAATTCGCAGTTTGCCCATCTGGGGAATAGTGCGCAACTGCGAACAAATCTGTTTGGCATATTCCTCCAATTCTCTCGGACTACGCTCGGCACTCTCCACAGCGATAAGCAACGATGAAGTATTGCCGAAATCATCTATCACCACCGTCTGCAGCACTCCTGCAGGCATCTGGGTCTTTTGAAGCAGAGGTAAACCGGCACGGATTTTGTTCCATGCCTTGTCATTGTCGCTCACTTCCATGCGCAGCATTACATACAGATAAGCCACTCCGTCCTTGCTCTGAGAGTACGTCAGTTTCTTGTCAACCGCCTCGAACGAATTGATATAGTCTTCCAAAGGAATGGTCACTTGCTGCTCCACCTCCTCTGCCGTTGCGCCGGGGTACAAAACCACCACTAAACCTTGCCGAATGGTGAACTGCGGAAACTCGTCCTTGTTCATCTTTGGCAGCGACCATATACCAAAAGCCATCAAGCCCAGAAACAGCGCCATCACCAAACCGTGATGCCGCATCGCGCCTTCTATGTGCTTTTGTGTCTTCAATTTGTCTTCGGGTTTTAATATTCCACTTTACATCCCGTGTATAGTTTCTGATACCCTTCTATGATCAGCGTGTCACCTACATGGAGTCCTTCGCTGACACGCACGCCGTCAGCCTGATATCCGGCGGTCACTATCTTACGCCGCAATGCTTCTCCATCTGCTACCACCCACACGGTCGGACCTTCGGGTTTGAGTAGCACACATTGGGCTGGGATGACTATCTCTTCCTTTTCCTTTATGTTTTTCATCTTCACTATCGCCACCATGCCACTCATCAGCACATCGGTTCCACCGTAGATGCGAGCGGTCACATCGTAAGTATGGGTCAGCACATTGGCTGAGACGCTCTTTTCTATGATGGTTACCGGCAGCACTACTTTTGCTGCCTCGCATTCCATTTCTCCGTCGGTACTTAAACTCTTTACTTCCGCCTCTGGCACAGAGAATCGCACAGAAAATGCGGACACATCCAATATATTGCATAGTTTTGCTCCGGGAATGATTGTTTGTCCTTTTTCCTCTTTTAGTCCGTCAATTATTCCGTCGCAGGGTGCTTTCAGGGTACACTCACTCAACTGCTGTTTTGCCGCATCATAGAGCGCCTTCGCTTGTGCGAGTTGGCTCTCTATCTCTACCATCTTCTGGTCGGATACCACACCTTTCTCATGCACGCTCTTCACGCGATCATAGCCGTCCTGTGCATGCTTTAGTGATGCCTCGGCAGTATTGAGCGCATTAAGTGCCTGTGTATTGTCGATCTCTAAAAGGGTCTGACCGGCACGCACATGTTGACCATTTTTCGCACTTACTGCCACTACTCGTCCGGCGCTCTGCATACTCAACGGTGTCTCGCGAATCGGCTCTACTGTGCCCACATAGCGAGACAACGTCGCACTTCCCTGTTGCGACACCACCATCGTCTTCACCGTCAGCGGCTTACGTTCACGTTGCGCTTTCGTTTGCCGGTTGCATGACAGCAAACACAACGCAAATATCAATATAATATATATTTTCTTTTTCATTCTTTTACCTTTCTCTTCTCACCTTTCCCCATACAATAGTTAGATATACAGCACGCGCAATGAGGTGTGCAAAATACCCAATATATAATGCTTGCGGGCCTACATATCGGTATGTTGCCAAATAGCCAGCCACGAAGCCGACCGCAGCCCAAATCATCGAATTGCGTATCTGTACGCCTGCCGTAGCGCCGATGAACACACCGTCCCACATAAACGCCAACGTACTAATCACCGGCATGGCTATGAGCCAACCGATATATTTGTCCGATGCCATCAGTACCTCTACGTCGCTGGTCAGCAACGCTATCGATTCGTTCCCCCACATGGCATATATCGCGGTAAAGACCACTCCCACTCCCAGCGCCCAGTTGAAGAGCGTGAGCACTATGCCTTGTACTTTATCTTCTTGGTCATTGCCCTTTGCCCCCTTATACATCCCGAAGGCTTTGCCCACGAGCGCTTCACCGGCATATGCAAAGCCATCGACGAAGAAAGAGAAGAACATAAATAGTTTCATCAGGATGCTGCTTACCGCCAGTTCTGTGTCGCCATATGTGCTGGCGATGGACGTATAACCGACATAAACAATCATAAAACACAGAGAGCGGATGAATAGATTGCCATTGAGCGACATCATTCGTTTCAGTTCGCTACCGCGGAGTGCTTCTTTCCAACGACTCCCATTCCGGAATACAGCAACGTCGGCATAACGTACCCAGAGGATTGCCAACGCCAATACCAACCCGCTATACTGAGCGATGAGTGTGCCCCATGCCACACCTGCCACTCCTGCGGAGGTATGCACAGCCAGGTAATAACTCGCCACCATATTGACCACGTTGACCAGTATATCCACCGCCATCGGACTTTTGGTGTCCTGCATACCGATGAACCAACCTTTGAAGGTAAAGAGCAGTAGCGTTGCGGGGGCAGCCCATATGCGGATGAAGAAATACTCACGTGCCACACAAGCCACTTCCTCTGAACAAGGCACGACTGCCAATACAGCTGTGACAAAGAGCCATTGGACTATCCATATCGCTATAGCGGCTACAATCGCTATCGTTACGCTACGAATCAATATCTTCTGACACTCGTCACGCAGTCTGCCGCCATATGCCTGCGCCGTCAAACCCGATGTGCCCACGCGCAAAAAACCGAAATTCCAATAGAGCAAGTCAAAGAGCATCGTTCCTATTGCTATTCCGCCTATTGCGGAGGCATCGGACAGGTGACCCACAATCGCCGTATCAACAATACCAACCAGCGGAATCGTGATATTCGCCAGGATGCTCGGTATCGCGAGCCGCAGTATGTCGCGGTTGGTATTCGTCATACAAGATATTTGTTTGTGTGAATTTGTGATTGCGTGAATACGTTATAAAAACAGCAGTATCATCAACTGTCCTGTCAGTACGCGCAGGAACATCGTCAGAGGATAAACCGTCGAGTACGCCACCGCGGCACGGTCATTAGACGAACTTTGAGAAGTGGCATATGCCAATGCCGGAGGATCGGTCGTCGAACCTGCTATTAGGCCCATTAGCGTAAAATAATCCAGCTTGAGCCATTTGCGTCCTACGATACCCATCAACAGCAGCGGCAGGAGCGTTATTATCACGCCGTAGCCTATCCAGACATATCCTCCGCCCAAGAGCGTGGGAATGAAGCTCTTGCCGGCGCCGAAACCTACTGCCGCGAGGAAGAGCGAGATGCCTATCTCACGGATCATGAGGTTAGCCGACGATGTGGTATAAGTCACCAGATGCCATTTGGTACCGAAGGCGCCCATGAGAATCGCAATAATCAGCGTACCTCCGGCGATTCCTAATTTGAAAGGCTGCGACAAATCCGGCAACGTGAACGGGATTGAACCCAACGCTACACCGAGGATGATACCAAAGAAGAGGGATGCCAGATTCGGAGCATCGAGTTTTTTGGTCGAGTTGCCGAATACTTTCGCCACTTTGTCCACGGCTTCCTGCTCTCCCACTACCGTCAAGCGGTCGCCTAACTGAAGAATTAGATCCGGGGTCGCCAGCAGTTCTATTCCGGCACGACGAATACGGGTTATCGTAATCTGATACGCCGCGCGCACTTTTAAGTCGCCTATACGACGACCGTTCATCTTCGGTTTGGTTACTATAATATGGCGGCTGATAAGATGCATATTTTTCTCTTTCTCCTCCCATGCCACTTCGGTTCGTTCGCCCAGCAGCATGATGGTCCGTTCGTTCTTGGAATCGCCTACAAACCGCACTCTATCGCCCACATGCAGAATCGTGTCACCATCGGGCATGAACTCATTGCCATGTATGTCAACAAGGCGACTGACTACTATATTGACATGCGTCAGCAGTTTGATGTCACGCACATAGATTCCTTCTATCTGCGGGTTCGTTAATTTCATATCAAACACAGCTATCTGCTGTTCTTCGCCTTTCTCGGCTATCACCTGTTCTTCCTCTTTATCCAGTTTGACGCGGAATATCCATCTGACGGCAAGAAGCGAGAAGATAATTCCCACCACGCCGAGCGGATATGCCATGGCATACCCCGACGCAATGTCGGGATTTGCCACTCCGGTGAGATCCTGATAGGTCTGTTGTGCTGCTCCAAGCCCGGGAGTATTGGTCACAGCGCCGAAGAGAACGCCGGTCATTGTGGCTATGTCCGTGCCGCTCAGAACATGGATGACGTACGCCGTGGCACAGCCCAGAACGACGATGCTCGCGGCTAATATATTCAGTCTCAGCCCCCCTTTGCCGAAAGACGAGAAGAAACCCGGACCGACCTGCAAGCCTATGGAATAGACGAACAGAATCAGACCGAGATCTTTGGCAAATGATTCCACCAGCGGATCAAGCGTCATGCCGAAATGGCTGCACGCGATTGCGCAGAACAGAATCCATGTTATCCCCAGAGTAATACCTTTGATCTTGAGCTTTGCACCCAAGAAAATACCTACAGATATGGCAAGGGCAAGCACAAAGATTGAATGTGCTATGCCCGTGCCCAAAAATAAATTAGATAACCAATTCACAAGTTACAATTATAATTACAATTGTGCTCCCAGCACATTGAATTCTTTATTGTCGCGAACGATGACTATTTGTCCGTCGCGGATAATTTTTTTCGTTTTGCTAT
>ONQO01000100.1 GCA_900319995.1 uncultured Bacteroidales bacterium | reverse complement strand
GTCAAAACGACGTACCGCAATCAAATGTCGTCGCAGCAGATGGACCTCTTTGAGTACTTTTTCGGCCGTCCGGGGCAGCAACGCGAGATGCCGGCACAACAGGCGTCCGGTTCGGGTGTCATCATCTCCGAGGACGGTTATATCGTCACCAACAATCATGTCATTGACCGTGCGGACCAGATTCAGGTGGTCCTCAACGACAAACGCGAATACACGGCTACGCTGGTGGGCACCGACCCCAATACCGACATCGCGCTGCTGAAGATTGACGAGACCAACCTGCCGGTGATCCTCATGGGCAACTCGGACGACCTGCGTGTCGGCGAATGGGTGCTCGCAGTCGGCAATCCGTTCAACCTCACTTCGACCGTTACAGCAGGTATCGTTTCGGCGAAAGCGCGTAACATCAATATCCTCAACGCGGAGATGAAAATCGAGTCGTTCATCCAGACCGACGCCGCCGTCAACCCCGGCAACTCCGGCGGTGCGCTGGTTAACACACGAGGCGAACTGGTGGGTATCAACACCGCCATCGCCTCGCAGACGGGTTCCTATTCGGGCTACAGTTTTGCTGTGCCGACAAGTATCGTACAGAAAGTGGTGAGCGACATCCGCCAGTACGGTATCGTGCAGCGTGCTATCCTCGGTGTACAGATGCGCGAGATTACTTCCGAACTGCAGAAAGAGAAGAAACTCAGCACGTTACAAGGTGCATACGTGGAACTTGTAGTGCCGGACGGCGCGGCAGAGAAAGCAGGCATCAAGAGCGGCGATGTGATCACGCGTGTTGACGATGCGGCTGTCAAGACCGGTACCGACCTGCAGGAACATATCGGTCGTCACCGTCCGGGTGATGTAGTCTCCGTCACACTCCTGCGCGACGGCAAGACGCAAACCGTCCAAGCGACGCTCACCAACCGCGATGGCGGTACAGGAGTCATCTCTGCCGAGGACAAAGCGTCTGTCTTAGGCGCCACGTTCTCCGAACTGACCGATGCGCAGAAAGAGCGGCTGGGTATCAACTATGGCTTGCAGATCAAGTCGCTCAAGGCGGGCAAACTGAAGAGTGCCGGTGTACCCTCGGACTTCATCATCCTGAAAGTCAACAACCGCTCCGTGCGCACCGAGGAAGACCTTGATGACATCGTCCGCCGTGCCAACTCCGCCTCCGAGCGTGACCGCGTCCTCTTCATCACCGGCTGCACCCCGCAAGGCCGAGTACGGTATTATGCTGTCAATCTGGCAGAGTAGAAAGTACGTTTATTAAGTGTACGTTTGTTAAGATTAAATCACGGTATCTCGTCGGTATCTCGTCGGTCTATCGTTCCGTATCTTTCCCGTATCTGATCCGTACGCGTCAGGTAAGCACAAAAAGTGACGATTATTAAGAAATATCGGGCAGCCGTATTTGGCTGCCCGATAATTTTTAGATTCACTCATTCATACAAAAAGATGTGATGTTGTATTGGAGTTCTATGCCTTTGCGATACCCTTACTTTACCTCTGTACCGGTGAGGGTATAAGTGTTATTGCCGGTTTGAACAAGCACTTGACCGTCACGCGCAATCTTACGCGCCAAACGCTTCGGAGAAGAAGGAGTGCTTACTGCTGTAGTTTCACCATTACCGGGGAGAGAATAAATGGAGGTTGTTCTACGTGATTCATCGTTTTCTCTATATACCACTAATTTATAACCAGAAGATATCTTTATCAAACAAATATAGAAACATACTCCTAAATCTGCTAACATTATTCCATTTTGGTTGTACACATAAGCATGCCCGCTGCCATAAGAGCCATCCGAAGTGATAAAACCGATTAAGCCATCAGTAGAATATATATTTTTAGCCATCATATCATAGTACTTCATATCAGGAATAGCGATTCTTGCACTCTCATTATATGTTAATGGATCTATGCAAACTAATGTCCCATTATCTTCATATGCATATATGTCTCCTAAAGTGCGACTATTTACATCAATAATCTCATGAGGCACACGGAGAGTACCCTCAAACGTGTGCTCCAACGTAATCTGCGCGTTGACAAATGTTGCAGCAAGCAAAGCTGCGATAATAAAGATTGATTTTTTCATAATAATAAATTGTTTTTCTTGCTCTGCAACAGCCACGGACAAAGCGGTTAAATAATATACAAACAAAAGCGTGAGGCTGCTATGCCACACACTCTGCTTGAAGGTACTAGGAAAAACCTTATGACAAGTATGTAGATAGGAACTTCACGCTGATGCGCGAAGCCTATTCACTATACTCTCGTCATTGAAAGATTCCTAGTTTTTCAAGCAAAGAGTAAAGCAAACGCTTCTTTTAATCAATATGTTATCGCGCGTCGCTACGCGCGTTTCTCCTATTTAACGTCTGGAGAGGGACGATATGTTATATTGTTTTTATCTGCTATTAAGTAATCTCTTATTTGAGATTATTTGTTCGATAACTGATTTAACAGCATCATTCCTTTTACCGTCAGCAGGTATTTCTGGCGAGGGTGACGAGGACTGTCGGGATAAAGCAGACGCACAAAGCCGTTTTCTATGGCCGGATTGAGGTATAAATTCAAAAAATTATCTCTACCTTTAAGCCCTATAGCCGTCATTATTTTCTTAATAGATAGTTTCTCAATCCCCATAGCCAGAACCAAACGAATAGTGTTTTCGTCTTCCGTATATAGCTGATTTCCAGTGCTTATTAGGTCGCTTGTCCCGAACTTATCCTGTGCTTGTCCCGAACTTGTCCTGCACTTATCCTGAACTTGTTCGGTCTCCGCGTTTTGAACGTTCATGTTTGATATGTGCAAATCTCTGTTATGCAGCGGCATTTGTTCGCCCAGCAGCAGGTTACGGAAGAAACGCTCCAAGTATTGCGGTGAGTTATTGACACCAAGTCGCGCGTTCTTATAATTGGCGCGCACGAGCGCGTTTCTGAAGAACCATGAGTGTTGCTCAAAAAGCGTATTATCTATATTCCGAAATCCTATCGAACGCAAGTATTTGATAGTGAAAACAGCGGTGGTACGTGTGTTGCCCTCACGGAAGGGATGGATTTGCCAGATATTCGCCACAAATGCCGCAATATGACGAATGGCATCGGGAAGAGCGAGGTTGGAGTAGTCAAACAGCTTCTCTTGCTCCAAATCATACTCCAGCGTTGCTTGCAACTGTGTACAACTGGCATAAAGCACCGTGTCGCCGTCCAAAACCCATTCTTTTTTGGTTATGTCGTAGTCTCGGAACTGCCCTGCGTGCTTGAAGACACCTTTGAATATCTGCCGATGAATGGACGCCAAACCTGCCACACTGAACGTGAATGATTGCTCACTAAGTAGCTTAGTGATATTCATTGCTACTTTATCCGCTTCCTCTTTCTCATCATCATCGGGCAAACGGATTTCTTTCGCTTGGTAGTATGCCTTAATCCTTTGTTCCGCTTCATCAGCACTAATCTGCCCCTCTATATGCTCTTGGGCGGTTTGCTTGAGGAAATCAGAAACGGTCAGTTGATCAACAGCTTGCAGACCGATAGCCGTACGCCAATAGTCTGCACGCTCGCGCACAGATGGCTCCGGAGTTCGAAGATACTTTTCAAACTCCGGAATGTACGGGTTTTCTATGTCCGCCTTCTTTGCCATAAATGCCTATAGTTACATCACAATATTGACAATCCGGCCGGGGACGACGATGATTTTCTTCGGCGTATTGCCGGCGAGATATTTGGAGGTGTCTTCGTGCGCGAGGACAAGTTTCTCCACTTCCTCTTTCGGCGTGTCTTTCGGGCACTCGAGCGTGAAACGCACCTTGCCGTTGAACTGAACAGGATATTTCTGCGTATCCTCAACCAAGTACGCCTCGTTGCACTCCGGCCACTCGGCATTGACAACAAAGGAACGAACCTCATCTAAACTAGCTTGAAGGTCAATGAAATTTTCTGAGGAAACTTTCTTGCCGATTGCTTGGCATCTATGCCACATTTCCTCTGCAATATGCGGAGCGTATGGCGCAAGAAGAACAGCTATCGGCTCCAGGATAGCGCGTTTGCTGCACTTGAGTGCGGAGAGTTCGTTCTGCGCAATCATGAACGCCGGAATAGAGGTGTTGAACGAGAAGTTCTCGATATCCCACGTGATTTTCTTAATCAGTTTGTGCAAGCTCCGCAGTTCTTCTTTGGTCGGTTCCTCGTCGGTGATGTTCTCGTACATGTTCCAGAGACGTTTGAGGAAACGGTGCACGCCGTCGATACCGTTGGTGTCCCATGGTTTGGACATCTCCAGCGGACCGAGGAACATCTCGTACAGACGCAGCGTGTCGGCACCGAACTTGGCAATCACATCGTCCGGATTGACCACATTGAACATCGACTTACTCATTTTCTCAACCGCCCAGCCGCAGATATATTGCTTGGCACCGGCGGTGTAGCCCGTTAACTCGGACGAGGTACCATCGGCAAAGACGAACTCGGCGTTCTTGAACTCCGGCATCCACGCGCGGAAAGCGTTGATGTCGAGCACATCGTTGTTGACGATATTCACGTTTACGTGAATCGGCTGCACTTTGTCCTTGTACTCGGGGTTCTCAATGAGATTGTAACTGATATAGAGGTTGCCCGTCGCACCCTCGCCAATATAGCGATAGACGAAGTTCGAACGGCCCTGAATCATACCTTGGTTGATGAGTTTCTTGAACGGTTCGTCCTCGCATATATAACCGAGGTCATAGAGGAACTTGTTCCAAAAACGGCTGTAAATCAGGTGTCCCGTAGCGTGCTCGGAACCGCCGAGATAGAGGTCCACCTGCCGCCAATAAGCGTTCACGTTCTTATCAACCAGCGCTTGGTCGTTGTGCGGGTCCATGTAACGCAGGTAGTATGCCGACGAACCGGCAAAGCCCGGCATCGTGCAGAGCTCCAAGGGGAAGATGGTCTTGTTGTCAATCAGCGATTTATCCACTACCTTTTTGTTCTTCTCGTCCCACGCCCAGATAGCGGCATTGCCCAACGGCGGTTCGCCTGTCTCGGTCGGCAGGAAAGCACTCACCTCCGGCAACTCCAGCGGCAGGCTCTCTTCGGGCAGCGTATAAGGCATACCGTCCTTGTAATAAACTGGGAACGGTTCGCCCCAATAACGCTGGCGCGAGAAGATCGCGTCACGGAGACGATAGTTCACTTTCACGCGACCGATACCGGTGTTGGTGATATATTCCTTCATCGCCTGAATAGCATCCTTGACTTCCATGCCGTTGAGGAAACCGGAATTGATCATCTTGCCCTCTTTGGCATCAAACGACTCCTCGGAAACATCCGCTCCTTCAATCAACGGAATGATCGGCAGGTTGAAATGTTTCGCGAACGCGTAGTCGCGGCTGTCGTGTGCCGGCACTGCCATGATAGCACCTGTGCCGTAGCCCGCCAGCACGTAATCGGAAATATAAATAGGTATCTCGCCTTGTGTCAGCGGGTTAATCGCGTACGAACCGGTGAAGACACCTGTCACTTTGCGGTCGGCAATACGCTCACGCTCCGTGCGGTTCTTGCAACGTGCCAGATAGGCATCCACTTCTGCTTTCTGTTCCGGCGTTACCACCCGTTGTACATACTCGCTCTCCGGCGCCAGAACCATAAACGTCACGCCGAACACGGTATCCGCGCGAGTCGTGAAGATGGTAAACGGTGCGTCTTGCCCCTTCACGGCAAACTGCATCTCTGCTCCTTCGCTGCGACCGATCCAGTTGCGTTGGGTCTCTTTGAGGCTCTCGGTCCAGTCGATACGTTCCAAGCCCTCCAACAGACGGCCTGCGTACGCACTCACGCGCAGACACCACTGACGCATGACACGCTGCTCTACAGGGTAACCGCCGCGAACACTCAAACCCTCGCTCACCTCATCATTGGCGAGCACGGTTCCGAGTTTCGGACACCAGTTGACTTTTGTGTCCGCGAGGTACGCGATGCGGTAGTTCATCAGCCGCTCTTGTTTCTCACGCTCGGAGAGCGTCGCCCATTTCGGGTCATTCGCCTCGAACTCCGCGATGAGTTTGCTGATAGGCTGTGCTTTCTGCGTCTTCGGGTCGAAATAGCTGTTGAACATCTGCACAAACGCCCATTGTGTCCACTTGTAGAACTTCGGATCGCACGTGCGCACCTCACGATTCCAGTCGTAGCAGAAACCGATTTTCTTGAGTTGCGAGATATAGCGGTCGATATTCTCGAACGTCGTCTTCTCCGGGTGTTGACCGGTCTGAATAGCGTACTGTTCCGCCGGCAGACCGTAACTGTCAAAACCCATCGGGTGCAACACATTAAAGCCCTTCAACCGTTTGTAACGGCTGTAAATATCGCTGGCAATATAGCCTAACGGGTGACCGACATGCAAACCCGCTCCCGAAGGATAGGGGAACATATCCAACACGTAGTAGTGCGGCTTGTCGGACTCATTGGAAACGGTATAAACGCCGTTCTCTTCCCACGCCTTTTGCCACTTCTTCTCAATCTCTGAAAAATTATATTCCATACTTAAAAACAAATTTGCGTGCAAATTTACTACTTTTTTTTGACATATGCAAGAAGTATAGGAATTTTGTAGATTTTTTGCGTGTATTTAGCCTCCGTTTATTCTTCAATTAGCCTCTATCTAGCCTTCATTCCCGTTACCATCTCGTTACCATTACGTACGTCACCGTCCCG
>ONQO01000102.1 GCA_900319995.1 uncultured Bacteroidales bacterium | reverse complement strand
CATTTCGTATAATTATATAGTTGTTTTCATTCGTTTCTTAACTTTCCTAACAAGACGCCTACGTGCAAACGAGGACCACTTGGTGTCATGAAATTACTCCATTTGACGTCGCTTTCAAGGCTCGCAAGGTCACTCTTCGTCCGACCGAATGGGAGCATATAGTCGATGCGTATCAGTAACGCAATAAATTCGTTAAGGTTTATCTCCAATCCTACATACGGATCCATATAGAAAAATGGAGTGTTGACATAAGATGCATTGTAATTGGTTTGGCTTTCGGAGGCACCGCTCGTCACTGGTTCCGTCACAAAGAGACGTTTCATCGTGCCGCCGCCTACAGAGAGACCCGCTATCGGCTGAACTCTGGAACCCCATGTCGTGTAATAATCGCAGAAGGCGCCGGCCCAGCCCGTACGAACATTAGAGCCTTTGCTCACACCCCTCAACGGAAGGCCGCTCAGAAAACCCTCGGCGCCTACGTGGATATGGTCTATCAAATGTAAGCGTAGTGTTCCGCCTATACCATAACATGCTCCTGCTTTCGGTAATCCTTTTACATATTCTGCACTGCCCAAACCCGTGTTGCTGAACACTTTCGTGGGATCATCTGAAAAGAGGTAGCCGGCATGAACCATTATCCCACCGGAGAAACCTACGCTGGATTCCCCATGCACTCGGGTCGTATAACCCGAGAGCAGGAGAACCATTACCAGTATAAAACCTGTTTTTTTCATCTATGTAAGTGAATCAAATTATATCGAATGCTACGTCCATCATATTCGTAAAGGAGTTTTGACGCTGCTCGGCGGTGGTAGCTTCGCCTGTCAATATATGGTCGCTGACAGTACAGATAACTAATGCTTTTTTGCCTGCACGAGCGGCGTTCATATAGAGTGCAGGAGCTTCCATCTCGTCTGCCAATACGCCCATCTTTGTCCAATTGGCTTTGCGCTCATCCTCGCAGTAGAAAATATCCGCAGAGAAGACATTGCCTACGTGGTAACGGTAACCGCGTTTCTCCGCGGCATCAACGGCTTTACGGCATAACTCAAAATCGGCAATCGGCGAATAACTACCCGGAAGATTATATTGCGACGCATAGTTGCTGTCCGTACAGCATGCTTGGGCAATTACGAGGTCGCCGAGGTTAACGTACATCTGACGAGCACCACAGGAACCTACACGGATAATGGTGTCCACATCGTAGAAATTAAACAATTCATACGTGTAAATGCCGATGGATGGGATTCCCATTCCGTGACCCATTACGGTTACTTGTTTGCCTTTGTACGTGCCGGTAAAACCTAACATACCGCGTACATTGTTAATCTGGACAGGATTCTCTAAAAAACGATCTGCCATTAGTTTGGCGCGAAGAGGGTCACCTGCCATAATCATTGTTTTTGCAATTTCACCATACTGCGCACCAATATGCGGAGTAGGACAATTTTCTTTTGCCATAAATAATGTGTTTTTAAAGGTTAATAAAGTATTTTATCATTTCTTTTATCTTTGTTTATCTTTCTTTGTACGCCCGCTCAGCCGTTGATTTTGTACCACTCAATCGCTTTCCGTAGGTCTTCCGGAGTATCTATTCCGATAGTAGGAAGGTTAGTGACGCCTACGCGGATAGAGTAACCGTTTTCTAACCATCTCAACTGTTCCAGACGTTCTTCTTTCTCCAACGGTGATTGCTCCAATTGGGTTATTTGCGCCAATATGTCTGCGCGGTAGGCGTATATGCCGATATGACGATAGTACGGACCATTAACAGGGATTACTTTGCGTGAAAACATCTTAGCTTCACCTGTCTCTGGGTTCCAATCGACTTTTGGCGTGTTGGGGTCTTCCAATTCTTCCTGACTGTCTTTATCTGTGAATGGTCGCACAAGGGTCGCAATCTGGGTATCCGGGCGGTCAAAGCATTGGATAAGTGACTCTATTTGTTCCGGGTGGATAAATGGTTCATCGCCTTGTATATTTATGATAACCGTATCTTTGTCGTTCTGTTCCCGCCATATAGGTGTGGTAATCGCTTGATACGCTTCTAAACAGCGGTCTGTTCCACAACGATGGTCTTTACGGGTCATGACTACCTTGCCGCCAAACGACTCCACAGCATCGTAAATCCGTTCGTCATCAGTGGCTACCACCACTATGTCCAGAGCCTTCAACGCTTGTTCATAAACCCGACGGATAACGCTTTTGCCACATATATCTTCCAATGGCTTGCCCGGAAACCGCGTTGAACCGTAACGGGCGGGGATTATGCCTATAAATTTACTCATTGTATTATTTCGTCATTTTGTCATTTCCAAGATTCTCCACAATGCTCAGTAGGCGAATAGCCCCTGCAATGGTTTTTACATGGGTGATCGTTACGTACCGACGACCTGTTTTGATACCTTTCTTGTCCGTCTCTTCATGCAACGAGCAGCGTTCCGGTCGAGTGGCTGCGTACTGAATGATATTGCCGAACTGCTCCGATTGCCAATAGGCGTCTTTGTGCTGAACTAAATAAATAGTCATCCGTTCACCTTTGAGCAGTATTTTTTCTATTCCAAGACGGCAACATATCCATCGGAGACGTACTACATCCAATAGTTCTTCCGCCGGTTCGGGTAATACACCGAAACGGTCAATGAGCCGCTTACGGAATTCAAGTAACTGTTCTTCGCTGCGCAGGCCGTCCAACTCACGATAGAGCGTAATACGTTCGCTGATGTTTTCAATATAGTCCGTAGGGAAACATACCGGCAAGTCGGTTTCCAACTGTGCATCTTGACACCATGACGGTTTCTCGTTTCCTCGGTTCACATTGCCCGTTTGGCTTACCTCATTCACGAATCCTTCCTCGCTTTTGAGTTCCTCCATGGCTTCGTTGAGAATACGTTGGTAAGTCTCGTAACCGAGGTCGGCTATGAATCCGGACTGCTCGGAGCCTAACATGTTACCCGCACCGCGGATATCCAAATCTTGCATCGCAAGATTGAACCCTGCGCCCAACTCGGCAAACGTGCTCAAGGCTACCAACCGGCGACGTGCGTCTTCGCTCAATAACTCTTTATCTGGAGCGATAAGATAACAGTAGGCTTTGCGGTTACTTCGACCTACGCGACCACGTAATTGGTGCAAATCGGCCAAACCGTATTTGTCTGCTGAGAAGATTAGAATGGTGTTCACGTTCGGTATATCGACTCCCGATTCAATGATGGTTGTTGACAGGAGAATATCATAGTCATAGTTGATAAACGCTTCAAGCCTTTCTTCCATTTCGTTGGCGGATAATTGACCGTGCGCTATTACGATACGTGCCTCCGGACATAGCTTGTGGATTCGCTTTTCGATACGAGGCAGCATCTCGATGCGATTATTGACGATGAACACCTGTCCGTTACGCCCTATCTCCATATCGATGGCTGCTTTGATAATATCTTCATCCGCCAACGTGATAAGTTCTGTTTGGACGGGGTAGCGGTTAGGAGGAGGTGTGGTCATGATGCTTAGGTCACGAGCCCCCAAAAGGGAGAACTGGAGTGTTCGTGGAATAGGCGTCGCCGTTAATGTCAGCACATCGACATTCGAACGCAACGATTTGAGTTTCTCTTTGGCCGCTACTCCGAATTTCTGTTCCTCGTCGATAATGAGTAATCCCAAATCATGCCATTTGACTTGCTTGCCAATTAGTTTGTGCGTGCCGATAAGGATATCAATCTTTCCGGCCTCTAACTCCGACAGTAGTTCTTTCGTCTCCTTGGCGCTTTTTAAACGGCTAAGGTATTCGATTCGTACCGGCAAGTCTTTCATGCGCTCTTTGAACGTGTTATAATGTTGTAGCGCGAGTACGGTAGTAGGCACAAGAACTGCTACTTGTTTACCATCTGTTGCGGCCTTGAACGCTGCGCGCATCGCCACTTCGGTCTTACCGAAACCAACATCGCCGCACACAAGACGGTCCATGGGTATCGGGCTCTCCATGTCACGCTTAACGTCCGCCGTCGCTTTGGCCTGATCAGGAGTATCTTCATACAGGAAAGAGACTTCCAACTCATGTTGCATGTAGCCGTCAGGCGTGTAGGCAAAGCCTTTCTGTTGTTTGCGTTTGGCATATAAACGGATAAGATCGCGCGCAATGTCTTTGACTTTGTCTTTGGTGCGTTCTTTGAGACGCTCCCATGCGCCGGAGCCAAGACGGGCTATTGTAGGCTCACTGCCCTCACGACCTTTGTATTTGCTGATACGGTGGAGGTTATGGATACTCACGAAGACATTCGCTCCGTCGCGGTAATTGAGTTTGATCATCTCCTGCGGTTTGCCGTTCACCGGGGTCGTCACGAGACCGCCGAACTTGGCTATTCCGTGATCCGAATGAACCACGTAATCACCTACTTGTAACTGGTTGATTTCGCGTAACGTGATGATCGCTTTGCCGCGACGAGCGTTTTCACTGGAGAGCGTCACGCGATGATAACGCTCGAAAATCTGATGGTCGGTATAACAGCATATCTTCATGCGGTGATCCACAAAACCCTCATGCAGCGTCGCATTGATACCTATGAAAGAGACCGATTCGCCGTCAGAACTCAGACTGTCAAAGATAGCCGCCAAACGGTCTAACTGTTTCTTCTGCTCGGCGAGGATATAAATCTTGTAGCCTTCTTCTGTATGCCGTTTAATGTCATCCATAAGGATGTCAAACTGCTTGTGGAATACAGGTTGAGGGAGGGTGTCGAAGGTAATTTTACTATGTGTTTGGAATGTGCTCTTCTCTGCTATCTCGATGCTCTTGTGACTCTCAAAGAAGTGTTGCCACTTTGTCCCGTTATAGAGGGGAACGGATGAACTGTCCAGTTTAAAACGTACAACGGAGAAATCGTTGCTCACCCATATGAAATCCTCAGGAATATAATCCACAATCGAATGTGCAATACCGTTATCTGAAGGAAGGTTTCCTACTATCTCTGCGGTTTCGACTTTGGATTTGGACAACTGGTCTTCGATGTCAAACTCACGGATACTCTCTATCTCGTCGCCGAAAAAATCCAAGCGGTAAGGATTGTCATGACTGTAACTGTATATATCCACGATACTTCCCCGCACGGCATACTGACCGGGTTGGAATACAAAATCCACATGCTCGAATCCGAACTCCGACAGTCGGTCTCTCAGCTCTGACTGTTGTATCTCCTGACCTGTTTTGAGTGTTAAGGTGAGCGATGACAGTTGCTCTTTCGCCGGTACCTCTTCCGTCATCGCCTCCGGATAGGTTACGATGATTGGGAATCTACCTTCTTGACAGGAAGATGAGGAGGACAGGTTTCCTAAGGCGGCAAGACATTCCGTACGCTGAATAACAGCAGCGTCATCTACCGTTCTGCGGTGTTTGGAGGATGAGAAAAACTGTACGTTGACACCGATGGTCTTCAAATCACCGTACAGGTACTGCGCGGCTTCGGAGTTGTCCATGATCACTATCTGCCCTTCTTTCGCGTACGCACTAAGCGCTAACGCGCGTGCTGACGCATACAAGCCTGAAAAAAGAACGTGGGGATTACGCCCTTTTTGCAATTCGCTTCGTCCCAATGCAATTTCAGGATGCTGAGCAAATAGTATTTCCAAATCTCCAATAACCATTCTCTGCTCTTATTTTGCCTTGTGTGCGCACGTGTGCATATTACCGCAAAATAAAATCGGGCGCAAAGGTACAAAAAAAAAATGATATATGCAAGTCTGAACTCATTAAATGAAAAAAAAAAATCTTTTCGAGGCATTTTTTTTTGTGTATGTCAAAAAAAAGTAGTACCTTTGCATGCTCATTATGTCACGCGTATTTCGCACATATTTTTGGGGACTGTTGGTGACTTCTTTTCTTCTGTCTCTTCTCTCCGGTTGTAACACGACTAAATTCGTGCCGCAGGATCAGTATCTGCTTAACAAAGTGAAGGTTCAATGCACGGATGATAAAACGGTGCCGACCGGCTCGCTTCGAAACTATCTTAGGCAAAAACAGAACACGGAAATAATGGGCTTTTGGAAGTTGCAATTACACGTCTATAATACTGCCCCTTCCGACACTACGTCCAAAACCAACAAAACGCTTGCTCGGAATGCGCACAAAATGGGAGAGGCACCGGTCATTTACGATGAAGAATTGACGCGAGTGAGCATGCAGCAACTACAACAACAAATGAAGAATATGGGCTATTTCAATGCCGAAGTAGATACCCAAATAGTAGTCAAA
>ONQO01000108.1 GCA_900319995.1 uncultured Bacteroidales bacterium | reverse complement strand
TGGCGCAGTCCCCAAGACCTCAACCCCGAATGTTGTTTTGATTAAGAATATATATCATTATGACCCCTATACAACAACAAAAAGCCGCACGCGACTTTGCCGCCCACTCGGAGGGCAAAGGCTACGAAAAAGGCGAGAGCCAGATTTTCTGGACCACGCTCCTCAACCAAGTCTTCGGTATCGAGCATCCGGAGACTTTCATCATCTACGAGCACCAAGTCAAGCTCGACCACACCTCGTTCATCGACGGCTTCATCCCGACCACCAAGGTCATGATTGAGCAGAAGTCGCTCGGCAAGAACCTCGCCGAAGGTATCAAGCAGTCCGACGGTTCTGTCCTCAATCCTTTCCAGCAAGCCAAACGCTATGCTGCCGAACTGCCGTACAGCCAACGCCCACGGTGGATCGTGACCTGTAATTTCGCGGAATTTTGGGTCTATGACATGGAGCAACCCAACGGCGAACCGCAGAAAATCCTGCTCAAAGACCTCGAAAAAGAGTATTACCGCCTCCAGTTCCTTGTGGATGAGGGCAACGAGCACCTCAAACGCGAAATGGAGGTTTCCGTCAAAGCCGGTAATCTGGTCGGTATCATCTATGATAAGTTGTTAGAGCAGTACGGTGCCGACGACCCCGAAACGCTCCGCAGCCTCAATATCCTCTGTGTCCGTCTGGTCTTCTGTCTTTATGCCGAGGACGCAGGCCTGTTCAACAGCCGCACCTCTTTCCATGACTACCTCAAAGCTTATCCTGCGCAGAAACTCCGCCGTGCGCTGGTGGATCTCTTTGCCGTCCTCGATACGCCGCTTGCCGAACGGGATAAATACTTGGAGGACGATCTGGCAGCCTTCCCTTATGTCAACGGTGGTTTGTTCTCGGATAAGACGATAGAGATTCCGCAGTTCACCGACGAACTCAAGCAACTCCTTTTGGAAGATGCTTCTGCCGATTTCGATTGGTCGGAAATCTCGCCTACTATCTTCGGTGCTGTCTTTGAATCGACCCTCAACCCTGAGACACGCCGTTCGGGTGGTATGCACTATACGAGTATCGAGAATATCCACAAGGTCATTGACCCGCTCTTCCTCGACGATCTCAAAGCCGAGTTTGAGAAGATTTTGGAGATGAAACAGGCTGCTCCACGGAAACAAGCCCTTGCTGCTTTCCAAGACAAACTCGCTTCCCTCACGTTCTTCGATCCTGCCTGCGGTAGTGGTAACTTCCTTACGGAGACTTTCTTGTCTCTCCGTCGCTTGGAGAACAAAGTGATACAAGCCATGTATGGTGGTGAGAACATCCTCACCTTCGACATCCTCATCAAAGTCAATATCTCCCAGTTCTACGGCATTGAGATCAACGATTTCGCTTGTACGGTCGCCAAGACCGCCCTTTGGATAGCTGAGAGCCAGACGCTCAAAGAGACTTCTGCTATAGCCGGACGACCCATTGACTTCCTCCCCCTCAAAACCAACGCTTATATCCACGAAGGCAACGCCCTCCGCATTGACTGGAGCGAGGTCATTGCGCCCGAACGGTTGAACTATATTATTGGCAATCCACCGTTTGTAGGGGGAATGATGATGAGCCGTGAACAGAAACAGGAGATGCTGGATATCTTTGGTGCTAAAACAAAAGGTATAGGTGAACTGGACTACGTGGGAGCATGGTACAAAAAGACAGCAGAGATGATGGATAAAAATGCCTCTATTAAAGCAACTTTTGTAAGTACCAATTCCATTACTCAAGGCGAGCAGGTTGCAATCTTATGGAAACCCTTATTTGAGAATCATGGTATTCATTTTAATTTTGCATATCGTACATTCCGATGGGATAGCGAGGCAGATATAAAGGCACATGTTCATTGTGTTATAATTGGGTTCTCAAAAGTAGATACTCCTTCCAAACGCTTATTCTTATCTGATTCTCAAACCCTCTCTGTTAAGAATATCAACGGCTACCTAAGTGACGCACCAGATGTGTTTATTGAGAATAGAGGAACACCTCTTTGCGATGCTCCTGCCATGAACTTTGGTAATATGCCACGAGACGGTGGAGGATTTATCCTTTCCGAAGAAGAAAAGGATGAGTTACTGAAGAAAGAGCCACTGGCTGCAAAATGGGTACATTTATTTCTAGGAGCACACGAGTTTATCAATAATAAGAAGCGTTATTGTTTGTGGCTGCAAGGCGCAAGCCCTGCCGAGATTAGGCAATGCCCGACTGTTTTGCAACGTGTTAATAGTGTTCGCGAAATGCGTTTGGCAAGTACTGCGGCATCTACACGTAAAATGGCAGAAACACCAACATTATTTGCTCAAATAACTCAACCTCTTGGTAAAGAATTTATCATAGTTCCAAGTGTCTCTTCTGAAAAACGTCGCTATGTCCCAATGGGTTTTATGGATAAGAATACCATAGCGAGTAATCTTGTGTTTACAATTACAGACGCTTCTCTCTACCATTTTGGCGTGCTGACATCCAATGTCCACATGGCATGGATGCGTGTGGTGTGTGGTCGCTTGGAAATGCGTTACCGCTATTCCAAGGACATCGTCTATAACAACTTCCCGTGGTGTCAACCGACAGAGGAACAGAAAGCCCGCATTGAGCAGACCGCCCAAGCCATCTTGGATGCCCGCGCCAAATATCCGGATTGCTCTTTGGCAGACCTCTACGATGAAGTCACCATGCCGCCGGAGTTGCGCCATGCCCACCAAGAGAACGACCGCGCGGTCATGGCTGCCTATGGTTTCTCTACCAAGATGACCGAATCCGAGTGCGTCGCAGAGCTGTTCAAAATGTACCAATCCTTGACCAAATAAGATGTTAGGCGCAATCATAGGAGACATAGTGGGCAGCCGCTTTGAGTTCAACCCGACCAACGATTACAACTTTGAGTTGTTCTCACCTCAATGCAGTTTTACGGATGACACCATCTGCACGGTTGCTATAGCCGATGCCCTTCTCAAAGACCGTGATTTCGGCGAGTCCCTGCATGATTGGTGTAACCGCTACCCGCATCCGATGGGAGGTTACGGCGGCTCGTTTGCCCAATGGGTGCATAGCCCCAACCCGCAACCCTACAACAGTTTCGGCAACGGAGCCGCTATGCGCGTCAGCCCTATTGGAATGTGGTTCGATAATTGGCAAGATATTTATCCGCAGGCAGAGAAATGTGCTGCCTGTACCCACAATCATCCTGAAGGAATTAAAGGGGCGCAAATAATCGCTTATGCTGTATTCTGTGCTGTTACCTCTTTTGATTGTCCTTTACCTCCTGGTGAGTTTGAGTTTGAATTGTCTGACCTTGTGGCATCTGCTCTTAGTGATGGTGATTATGACATGGATACGGATTATGAGGACTTCCGCAATAAGTTTGATGAAACATGTCAAGGCACAGTACCTGTTGCTATAGATATTATAGGTAAGAGCAATAGTTTTGAAGATGCCGTAAGGCGGGCTGTTTCATTAGGTGCCGATGCAGACACATTAGGAGCTATCGTTGGCAGTATTGCGGAACATATATGGGGAATCCCTCATGAGATGAAGGAGAAAGCTCTATCATATCTTCCCGATGAAATGAAACAGGTCGTGCATGATTTCTACCATGCTTGTGAAAATAGAGAAACGTACAAGCCACGTAGTAAAGGCAAACCTAAGAATGACATTGATGTCGCTGATGCGGTTACTATGATGCGATGGAAACTGGGATGGGGCGATATGAATGATGCCTTGCGCAAATCTATTACGCTCAGAAACAATAAGACCGCCACCGCCAACGATTGGCAAATAGAACCCATGCCGGAAGATGAAGAAAAAGTATCAGATATTGCCTTTGCTTATGGTATTTCAGAGGAGCAGATGGCAATATTGAAAAAAGGTCACATACCGGCGGCTCAAGAAGACCATTGGTTCATGTACCTCGACGATGAGTATATTCATATTTACCGTAGCTGGACGGGAATATGTGCGTTTGAGGCACACTATAAACCTATGGAGAGAGGGTATCTGGTTGACCGACTCAAGATAAATCATGCGCTGGCTGAGTTTGGAGTTAATGGGAATGATGCTGGTTTATCTTTATTCAAATATCTCATCATTGCTGCAATCGGGGGAAATGCTGAGAGTGCTTGGATGGATTATGTTATATCTTGGACAGGAACACACCTGAAGCAAAAATAAATCATGTGCTGCCAACCGCTGCCTCCTTTATAGCGTTTATGTCCGCACATCCATGTGCGCTTTTCTTTGTTCCGTTCGCGGGTCTTTAGCCTCACGTTTACTTTTTTCATCATTCCGCTGTCCCGTTCGGTGTTTCCTCTTTTGCATCCGCCAAGTTTGGCGGATAGGAAACGCCGCCTTTCCCTTTGTCCATTGCGTCGAAATTTAATTCCGACATCGGCTCTGCCGAAATTCTTCTTGGTAGTTTCAGGCGTTTAGTAAACGCCGCTACAAAGGCTTCGTCCATTTCGTCGCTTACCATCCGACACCTTCGTAATCACCTAATCACAAGAGCACGTGATAACGAAACAGCAGCGTCGATTACAGGTGAATACGATTCGCCGCCCCTCCTTCTTTGTTAAGTGCGCGAGTCGTCAGGCTCGCGCCTCTTTTCTTCTTCGTTCATTAGCCCCGAATTTAATTCGGGTTCAAAACATCTTTCATTGTGTTGGATTCCATCCAACAAAGGTGTTCAGTGTGCGCTACTTCCGATAGCGCGATAGATTACATCCATGACAAGGAGCACAATTCGCTCCTTGCGTTTGATATTACAATCAACATCTCCCTCGCTCCATCCGCTTGATCAAAGCCCAATAGAAAGAAGTTCTATAAACCAATCTTCTTCCTCATAATCCGCCTGTCCACTGCAGGCGGATTGTTTTACTTGCCGCGTTTTCTTCATACGTCGTCCATTGTCCGGCATGCCATGCCGCTTGTATAAAAATTTGCACTGACACTATTGACACTTTGACACTTTCTTACAAAAGGTCAAAAATGCGTGTGATTATTATTCGCTTCCTGACATTTTGATATTATAGATACTATGAAAGCTATCAAAAAGATAGAAAGTGTCAAAATGTCAAAAGTGTCATGTCATTTTTTTACGTAAAAACGGTTTGAACTCCGTCCAAACCGGCTCAAATCAGCTCCAC
>ONQO01000113.1 GCA_900319995.1 uncultured Bacteroidales bacterium | reverse complement strand
GTGGTTTCTTGCGAACGACACGTACATCGCCCCTGCAAACACAGGAGTTGACTCAGGTCATCCTGTACATACTGCTTTCGTCTGAGACAAATCGTCTTGGAAAGACAACCAATTATTACTATAATGATAGAGGCAGCAAAGTTCGGGAAGAGTTTGACATTTACCGCTTCTCGTACCGGGACCACGGAGAACTGTATGAAGTTCGTGTCAACGGGAACGTAAAAGTGACCTACGACTACATCAACAGCGGAACGTTGAAGGACCTGTTGAACAGCGTCATTTATAACAATGGCGACGTGATCAACTACAGCTATGACCAGTATGGTCAGCTGACCCAGACGGCGGACACCGCAAATGGATTCACGGAATCTTACACGTATGACTCCCGAGGGAACATCCTCTCCAAGACGAAAGTCTATGATGACGAGAATGTTCCGGCCGAGACGACGAACTTCAGTTATACCAATTCCGACTGGCAGGATGAGCTGACCGGCGTCAATGGCACACCCCTGACGTATGACGCCAACGGGAATGTCCTGACCTATGGGAATATGGAGTTTGAATGGACGAACGGAAGAGTGCTCTCGCAGATCACCGTAAACCTGGAAGACCCGAACGGCACAGCTGATGTCTATAGTTACACTTATGACGAGTCCGGTATCCGTTCCAGCAAGACCGTCAACGGAGTGACCACCTACTTCACAACAAAAGATGGAGTCATCCTGTCTCAGACCGACGGGACGAACACCATGTATTTCCAGTATGACAACTCCGGGAACCCGACGGGCTTTATCTACAACGGGACCCAGTACTTCTATCTGACGAACCAGATGGGAGACGTCATTGGTATTTCTGATAATACAGGTTCCCTCATCGCCACTTACACCTACGGCGCCTGGGGCGAAGTACTAACCGTGACACCGGCCACAACCGGCAACACCACGCAACTCGCTATCGCCAATGCGAACCCACTGCGGTACAGAGGGTATTATCAGGATCAGGAGACGGGGTACTATTACCTGCAGAGTAGGTACTATAGCCCGTTAATTTCGAGATTTATCAATTCGGATAAATTGGAAATAGCAAGTATTGAAAAAGAACAGTTATCGGGTGGGTCTTTATTCGTATATTGTGGAAATAATCCGCTAAATGAGTCTGATGAAAACGGTACATTAACTTTAGCAATTTTTGCTAAGTATGCTCTGAAAATGCTGGTTGGGGCTCTTGGTGTATATGCATCAGATATTGTATATAGCATAATTAGGGGTTATAGGGGAAAAGCAATTTTTACCCACTTTTGGTCAAAGTTAAGTGGTTATATCTCGGGAGCTATTTCTGCTTTGCTTCCTGGCAACAGATATGTTAGGGCTGCTGGTTCAGCTGCAATATCATCTCTTACTAGTTCATTCCAACAAATGCTAAAATCGAGAAAGAAAATGTCTCTAAGAAGCGTTGTACTGGTATTTTTAAAGAGCTTTGTTTTCAATATGATAGCAGCTGTGATTTCAAAATTGTTCGCTCTAGCTGTGAATCGTTTAACACCAAAGAACTATTCTTCTTTTGCACACTCTCGCTATTTAAAGGATGCGAATTTGACTCCAAAACAAATCAGAAGTCAAATGGCAGCGCGCTTTAAACAAATTAAAGTGGCAAGTATGGTATTTGAATATATTGCAGGAGTTGTTTCAGGTGCTGCTTCACGAAAGAAATATCGGTGGGCATAATGAGGTGGAAAAATGTATCCTAGTCTGATCAACAATTCTCTTGTGTATATTTGTCTTGGATTGATACTGTTAGCGTTATACTTTCTTGCCAATCATTTTCTCCATGAAACAAAATGGATTACGGCACTAGTTGTTTGCGCATCATTGGCGATTATTTCATGGGGGGGATGGTTTCTATATTGGGCTTTCCATCCAGAAATATATACAATGAATTTGCAATATGACAGTATGATTCAATATGGTGAAGTGCTTAGCTCCAAATATTTGTTCCAAGATGATACCGATTGGTATGAATTATCTGTGGACTATTTTTCGATTGGTTCGGTTCTTCCTGATGGAGAATTGCTAGAGGGTAATTATTATGAGGTTTCGTTTGAGATAAACACGGATATACTGGTTTCCGTTTCTGAGTTGAATTGACACCATAAAACGATGGTGAGAAAAATGAATGAATCATATTTGTCTATATTATTGCCATTCCCTGTCGGTTTATTATGCTTTTCTTTTTTGATTGCTTTAATTGCGATTGGCTACTTTTGTCAGAAAAACCTATCTTCTTGGGGCTTGATTATAGCAATCATTGTATCAATTGGAATCGGTTCTTTTGGCGGCTATTATCTAAGCATTTCAAAAACCATCCACACGTAAAACGTGTGGTTGTTAGTAGACGGGCAAAGCCCTTGCTCCTCGCTACGCGTCGAACGCGTGAACGCGAGTTCTGGCAGTTGCGTTCGCTCTACTGTAAGTTTATTTCTTGCTTTTCTTGGGATCGGCTCCGGGAATCCGGAGTTGGTCCCCTAATTTATCTTCGTCGAGCTGGTGTTTGATGTACTCTTGAATTCGATGCGCGTTTTTGCCTGCTGTATCTACGTAGTACCCTTTGCACCAAAACTCGCGGTTTCTATATTTGTACTTTAGTTCTGGAAACTGCTCGTATATCATCGTCGCACTTTTTCCTTTGAGGTAACCCATGAAAGTCGAAACCGCGATTTTGGGCGGAATCTCTACGAGCATATGGATGTGATCGGGGCACGCTTCTGCTTCGATGATATTGACGCCTTTCCACTCGCAGAGTTGCCTCAATATTTTCCCGATTGCCTCTTTCTTCTCTCCATAGAATACTCTTCTACGATACTTTGGAGCGAAAACGATATGATATTTGCAGTTCCACTTGGAATGGGATAAACTATGAATGTCGTTGATGCTCATTAACGGCCCTCCTGATTATTTGGGAATGCAACTGCCAGGTCGCACTCTCATTTTACAGGAGGTTTCTTTCTGTTCAAACGTATAACTTCACGGAACCCCGCGTCTAACGCGGGGTTTTCGATTTACAACAACAAACCCGTCTGACTTAAGTCAGGCGGGTTTCTTTTTGTATTCTGTTTGGCGATTCACCGAATGTGGTACCCGCCCACCGGGCGGACGAACAGGATGTGGCAGGAGCCTTCACCGAAGAGGCCGTCCATCGCCTTGCGGTAATCGTCGACGAGGTCATCCGGGACGAAGGCCTGGATGGTGCCGGCGAAGCCGCCGCCGTGGACACGGGAGGCGCCTCTCCCCTTCAGGACGAGGTCGCTGACCGCGAGGGCCACCGGAATGGCCTGGGCTTCGAGATGCCGCGGCGAGTAGACATTCTGAAGGTACTTGTAGGAGGAGTCGCCGGAGGCCCGGATGGCCATCAGGAACGCATCGAAGTCGCCGGACTCGAGAGCCGCCACCTGGGCTTCGACCCGCTTGTTCTCCTCAAACCAGTGGATGGCGCGGAGCACCGGGCGGTCGCCGTAAAGCTCCCGCAGTTCGGGAAGTTTCGACAGGAATTCCGCTTCGGAGACTTCCTGCAGAACGTCTTTGCCGAAATGGCCGGCGATCTGTTTCATCTCGGCCGGGACCGCCGCGTAATCCGGGGTCAGGTCGGCGTGGGAGCCCTTGGTGTCCGTGATACAGAGGCTGTGGCCGAAGCTGCCGAAGTCCGCATCGACCTGACGGACCTTCGGGTCCGACGCATCGGCGAAGTCGATGGTCACGAGGTTGCCGACCGAGCAGGCCATCTGGTCGAGGAGGCCGCTGGGTTTTCCGAAGTATTGGTTCTCGGCCACCTGAGAGGCTTTTGCCACTTCGACGGGCGAGATCTCATCGCCATTGTAAAGACCGGAGAGGATGGTGCCGAGGAGCACTTCGAAGGCAGCCGACGAAGACATGCCGGATCCCTGCAGGACTTCGGAGGTCGTATAGGCGTCGAAGCCGCCGACCGTATAACCGGCTTTTGCCAGTGCGCCGGCCACGCCGCGGATGAGTGCTTTCGAGGTGCCCTCTTCCCCTGCGACAGGTTCGAGTTCTTTAAGGTCCACCGTGTCGAGCGGATACCCCTCCGACTGGACCGTGATGACACCGTCATCCCGTTTGCGGACGACCGCGAGGACATCGAGGTTCAGAGAGCATGCCAGCACCTTGCCGCGCTCTTCCTCGCACTGCTTCTTCAGTAGGCGGAAAGCCAAAGCTGTCTCTGTAGTAGTACCCGACTTAGAGATGTTGATCACACCAAAGCGCTTGCCCTTCAAATACTCTGTCAGTTCGTAGAGGTAATCCTCACTGATATT
>ONQO01000103.1 GCA_900319995.1 uncultured Bacteroidales bacterium | reverse complement strand
TCAAGAACTTCTTAAACAAAAGGAAAAGGGAACACCTTCCTTCCAAGAGACATATTCCCTCCAGCGTGGTTTTCGGGTGCAAAGGTAGGGAAAAAATCCCATATAGGCAAATATTTCCGTAAAAAACGTATATAAATCTTAATTTTTGAGCAGAATGGGCGAAAAAGGGGAGAATGGGAAAGAGGAAAAGGGAAACAAAAAACGCCCCGAAGAGCGTTTTTAACGTACAATTTACAAGGTACAAAGTACAAAGGGATTGTCCCTTTCATTTTTCCTATTTCACATCGGACACGAGTCTCACAGCGAACCCGTCGTTGCGACGGTCGTCGTACTGTGGGCCGAGACCGTTCGTGTAGAAGCTGAGGTCGTACGCGTTGTTCGACGAGAAGTGTGTAGAGGACCAGTAGTAGCCAATCGTCGAAACGTCGAGCACCGTCGTACCGTCGCGGACGCCCGCTGCGGGCAAAAACACGGCACCACCCGACTCCATCTTGTTCCATTGAGCTGCTGTGTAAGTGTTATGAGAGTAATTGTCCTTGTTGCTGTTCGTGTAATAACCGTCCTCCCATACCATACCTTTGGCGGTGCTCGGAGTGAAAGTGACGCCGGATGGAGTTTTCCAATCGTCCGGAAGAATAATTGTTCCTTGCATGCCGTTGACCGTGCCTAATCCGAACAGTTGCTCTGCATCTTTGCGTTCGTGGAATAAATATACCCACTCGTCTTTGGTCAGTGTTCGCCAAGTACCCGGAGAAGCATCCTCTATCTGGTTATACATGCCCCAGTCCGCATTCGCATAATCACCCGTGATGTCTGTATTATAATAACCTCCCGGATAGTAGTCTTTGTACGATTGAGATGTTTCATAGGGTTTGTAGGCATTCGCGCCACTCTTCCAACCGCTTGTTCCCCAGCCGAAGAGGTCTATCCAACCGTTATAGGTGGCATTGATTTTTGCGTTGTCGCATTTGGTGCCATTCTCATAGACTGTTCCGTTCTCCGCATCGCCTACGTAGTCCCACTGATGCTCCGCGAAACGCCATGTGCCTTTCTGGGACGTGCCATCTGCGCATTGATGGGTGCCTTTCATTGCATTGAACTGCAAGTTGCCGGGAGAGAACATGACTTTCTTGGTAGCACTGACAGAGAACGGACCTAATTCCACCACCTGCGGTGTACATTCGAAACTGACCTCGTTCATGATGGTTTCTTTCAGTTCCGTCGGATAAGCAAGGCGGTCGGGATTCATCGCTTTCTGCTCCTCCGTCAAACCGTTTGCCTCATAAGGCAGAGTCAGCACCTCCTGCGCACAGACAAACTGCATGCAGGCAACGCAAAGTACTATAAGAAAAATCCGTTTCAATGTGTATGGTATTCGTTATTTCATTGCTTTCCAATAAGAGATACCGTCCTTACGGATTTGTAATACAAACCATAATATCACTACCCCGACAAGCCCGTACGGGAATTGAGACATGGTTATCAAAACAGCAAAGCTCCCGATAACAGACACTATTATGAAAATATAAAAGCCTAATTTCCTCCAATTAAGTAAAAGAACCGCTCCTAACACATTTATAAAACACATCACACCAGAGAAAATGGAAATTCCACCATATGCGTCACTAAATGCTCTGCCGAACATTTCCTTTGGGAAGATTTGAATTATCCCTGCAAGCACATTTACAATAATAACAAAAATGAGCCACGCGGTTATAAACCAATGTCTTTGCACAACCTGTTGTGTTCCCATTGGAGACAGAGATTCCTTTTCTTGCCTATAAGGATTCCTTATTTCCGGCTCTTTTTCTGTTACAATGACTCTTTTCTGCGCCACTCCGCATTCCGGGCAGCGGTCCATATAATCTTCCAGTTCGGCATTACATGCCGGATTAATACACTTTTTCATTTTATTGTAGTTGGTTATTGTATGTGGTTTATTCGGAAGCGTTTTCTGCCTCATAGGTATGAAGCTCCTGGGTGAACTACGGCTTTGTTTTCACAGGACGGATAACCGCTCCCAGATAACGGTAGCAGACATGTGACAGGTTAGGGGCTTTTGAGTCCATGAAACTGATTGACTCTGTTCCTGCCATATAGATGTTTCCCAATGAAGCGGAACTGATAAAGGAAGAACGGTAGTATGTCACTGCGCCATAGTTGGCATTGTTCTTAACAGGCGCAAAGGGGAGGAAGATACTGTTTCCGTTCGGACCAGTCGCCAGATAACCGCTCACACCGTTCCGAGTCGTCAGTTCGAAGGTACAGTTATCCAACAACTCCTGCTGTTCCTGCAAAGTCGGCATGCGCCAACCGTCCCCCCAATTGATAGTTGCCGCGTCATATATAGTACCACTGATATTGGCTCCGATAGACGAATAATACGGATTCCCTCCATTGGGTTCGTAATACAAGTAGTTATTGTCTGTGAAACGCTCTTTGGTGGATGTCTCTCCGAAAGCGAAATAGTCACCGACCTCTTCCGGCTTAGTCGCTCCGAGGTTCATACATGACCATAGTGTACCGCTCGGCAACCCCAAATCCACCATATGCTGGTGGTTGTCATCATTACAGGCATAGGTGTTATATACTATCGGGAACACGCGGATGGCCTCCAGATAGCGTTCCGCTTCCCCTTCAAAAACAATATATCCGCACAGTTTGACGATTGATTTGCTTTCATTGCGATAGTACGTATATCGTTTGTCTTCATACGGGGAGTTGAAGTCTTTCAAAGAGATGTAGGCCGTGTCGCCTTTCGGATCAATATATGCATATCCCCAATCCGAGACCTGAACATCTTTGCCTTTCGTGTTTAACTCTACCGTAACGGCACAATCAAACTTGTAAGCGTAGTTTTCGTTGTTATATACAAAAGATTGTTCAGCATCGTATGCGCTGTCCGTAACCGCAAAATCCGTGATTTTCACCCATTGGTGTACGTCCCGCTTGGCAGAAGGATTGCCTTTGATATCATGTCCGAACATCCTGACAAACGGATATACCGTATAGGGCATATTCTCCTGCAAGTCGGAGAATGTGTATTCCATCCGTTTATGCCCGTGGTCAAACAGGCTGCCGGAATACATCTTGCCCACTTCGTTGTTATCCTCATCCACCACTTCAAATCCCACTTCAACAGGAATGAGGCAGTCGCCTTCCATTTCCACTTGCGCCTCTGCGGAACTGGCACTCTTCGACACAAACGAGGTGTTGGAGAATGTCGGAACAATATTCCATTCCCGCAGATTGACAGTAATCGTTTTAGGATCGATGATGGAAGTCTTCAGGTTTCCGACCTTAATGCCGAGAGAGGATGAACGATACACATCCCATGCTATCTTACCTTCTTTGCACTTGTCATAAAAATCGGTATTGACGTGCGCTTCCTCCACATCGGCGTGGAATACCATCAGGTTTCCTTTCAATTGGGTTCCTTTCTCCAGTCTGATACTTATATTATCCAGGTCCTGGTGTAAAAGCGTCAAACCGATTTCGTCATACTTGCCTATCCCCACACTGCCGTCCAGTGTTCCTTCCACAGAAATGTCATTTTTGTGCAACGTAATACTGGCTACCGGCTTTAATACTTGTTTTCCTCTACTGCTCCATTCATACAAAGCCGCCACTTTGAAAGTCTGTGTCGCCTTTGACGACAAAGTGGCTTGAGCACTGGCACTCAGAACTATTCCCGGCTCATAATAAAGACATACAAAAGGTGCTATCTGGTACTTTGCCTTGTCTGTGAGAGGAATATCTTTCGACCAAGAAACCCCTCCGGATATGGAAGCGGATTCTTCGACAATCAAATCTCCGGTGATGGAGGCATTGAAATAGTATCCCTCTTTCTTGGTAACCAGCAGGAATGTCTTCACATTGAATTTAGGTGTTATATTCAAAGAGATTTCCGTACCGTAATTCAATTCTGTTCCGGCTATCATTTCTACCGAGAGATTAGCACCGGTTATTGTCCATGTTACCGGTGGTATGTACAAAGGAGCATCGTGACTGTAATCGATTGGGTTAATTCCCCATGCCAATGATTTTTTCGGTTTGTTTGGTGAGGGGTTTTCCGTACTCCCTTTGACATTCGAATAACTGCAATATGACTCAAAAATCTCTGTCAGAGGCACCAAAGAACAATCCACCACATATCCGTCTTCCGATGGAAGAACAGATTTCACCTGTCCGGCGAAACCTATAGGGAATTTCTCACTCATTTCCGTTGTCACTATTCTGTCTCCGATGGATGGCATAACGGATTGCGGAATGTTGGCGGCAAGGAAAATGCGCATGGAGTCACTACCTGTCACATAATCCATCAAATCAGTGGAAATGTCTTTTACTCCCGGCTGATATTTCGTCTCCGGTGTAATGAAACTGGCACTGTCAATTACCGCCAACGAGATACGGTAGGTACTGTCTTCCGTCCATATTTCCTGCACCTGTATGCTATCGTGCCATACACTGTCAAGATCGTAATGCGAATAACGGATGCTGTCTATTTCATACGTATAGAACGCATTAACCGTGCTGTCATTCCTATATACATAGAAAGCCTGATTGTCCGCGGCATAAGCACTCATTGAGCACAAAGCGGCATACAACATGAATAGGTATATCTTTTTCATTTCCGTACTATTTTATAGGTTAAACCATTCACTTGAACCATATACACGCCTGTTCCGAGATTGGAAAGCGGGAATGCATATTCGCCTGCGGACTGGATTGTCCGTGACAATACTGTCTGTCCAACAGACGTGTAGATGAAAACTGTATTGTTCGCCTCTAAATATGGGAACACAAGCGACTCTCCCACGAAATGACAAATCGGTTCACCCGTACTAATATCACGCAGGGAGGTGGCTGAATTCTCCGTTTCGTACTCGAAACGCGCCATGTTTGCCAACGGATAACTGATTTCCAACAAATCCGTTTTGATTTCCAAATCGGTAGCAGAGAATGTCAGTTTCGGATGGTGGGCGAGCTGATAAGCCACACGTGTACCGTCTTTTGCGATGACAACCAAATGGGTTTTGGCTTCTTGCGCTGTCATGGTCATACAGAGGAATGACAACAAGATAATAGAAAATTTCCTTTTCATTGCTGAATATTATTAGTGGTAGTTATAATTAGGCGCAAAGGTAAGGAAAAAATACCATATACGCAAATATTTCTGCTAAAAACGTAAATAATTCTTAGTTTTTTGAGTTGAATGGAGGAAAATGAGAAGTCATTTTCTCATTTACTCATTTTGTCATTGTACAGACAGGTCGCGGGGAGGTCGCGGGGAGGTCGCGGGTTTGAGTCGTAGTTGAGTCGTCGTTAACGGATAATCGGGTGGCAGTTAATTAAACGATTTTTTTCTTTCAGTCCAAAACGGACCAAAATGATCCAAAAGATTATTTCTTTTCTTTTAGTCAACAATTAAAGACAATGGAAGACAATTTTTTATTGGGCAAAAGACACACAATGGTCCCCAAAATTATTCTTCACGCACAGAGGGCGCGAGCACAGAACACCGCGGGACGAGGGGGAGGGAGGACGAAGAGGAGATAGCCGGATGGCATCCGGCAAAATGAACGAAGCTTTTTGGGGATCAACGGTGAGATTTGAGGGCTTGGGAGAGTTCGCGCTTGTCATCGGCTTCGCGGAGAGACTGACGCTTGTCGTAAGTGTGCTTTCCTTGGCAGAGGGCAATTTCCATTTTCGCCAGACCACGGTCGTTGATGAACAATTCGAGAGGAATGATGGTTTTGCCGTTATCTTTGGTGGCTTTCTCCAATTTGCGTATTTCCCGGCGTTGCAGGAGCAGTTTGCGGTCCCGTTTGGCGTCATGGTTGGCATAGGAGCCGAAGCGGTACTCGGCAATATGCATCTGCTTGACATACATCTCCCCGTGCTCAACCGCACAATACGAATCCACGAGCGAAGCCTTGCCCTCCCGGATGGATTTGATTT
>ONQO01000107.1 GCA_900319995.1 uncultured Bacteroidales bacterium | reverse complement strand
GGGTGAAGCTGGAGGCGGACCTGAACCTGATGATGAAGATGATGCTGGGCGGCAAGATCAAGGCCGGCCTGGACAAGGTCGTGGACGGCCTCGTGGACGCGTCCAACGGCAAGATGCCCGAGGGCTTCGACCCTTCCCAGTTCAAGTTCTGATGCTTCCCGAGGCGTTCATCCGGAATCTTTCGGAGGAGCTCGGCCCCGACCGGGCGCGGACGGTGCTGGACGCGCTGTCCGGCGAGCCTTCCGTCTCCGTCCGCCTGAACCCTGCCAAATTGACAGTCTGTCCCTTCCCGGACGCTGAACGCGTTCCGTGGAGCCCGTACGGCTACCTGCTGAAGGAACGGCCCAACTTCACGCTGGACCCGCTGTTCCATGCCGGGTGCTACTACGTGCAGGACTCGTCGGCGATGTTCGTCGGGGCGCTTTTCCGCCGCGCGCTGGACGGCTTCGGTCCGGGCGTGACCGTCCTGGACCTCTGCGCCGCCCCCGGCGGCAAGACCACCGACCTCGCCGCCTCGCTCCGCGAGCGCTTCGGCGACCGCTTTTCCCTCCTGGCCAACGAAGTGATGCGGAACCGCTTCGGCATCCTGCGCTCGAACGTCCGCACCTGGGGCGATCCCCGCGTGGGCGTCGTCTCCCGCGACCCGTCGGCTTTTTCGGGGAAACCCGTCTTCGACCTCATCGTCACCGACGTCCCTTGCTCCGGCGAGGGCATGTTCCGCAAGGACGAGAAGGCCGTGGAGGACTGGTCGCCCGAGACGGTGGACTTCTGCGCGGCCCGTTCCCGCCGCATCCTGTCGGACGTCTGGTCGGCCCTGAAGCCGGGCGGCGTCCTCATTTATTCTACCTGCACGTTCAACGAAGAAGAGAACGAGAAAAATGTCGAATGGATGGCAGAGAGCCTCGGAGCGGAGGTTATGCCGGTGGACTACGAACCGGACTGGGGGATTACAGAGGGCTCCGTTGGATATCATTTCTACCCACACAAAGCAAAAGGAGAGGGGTTCTATGTATGCGCTCTGCGTAAAGATGACGAACCATTAGACCAGGTCAAAATCAAAACACCGAAAAAAGAGGACTCCATGCCACATCCGGAATACATGCCCGTCATGCGCTCATGGCTGCAACACCCCGATGAATGGGCCATCCGCTATTGGGATCGGTTCGCTATGGCATACCCGATTAAATATAAAGAACTGATTGATTGGCTCTATTCGCAGTTAACCTGTATTTCCGCCGGCTTCGGATTAGGGGAGGAACGCGGACGGGGAATAGCTCCGCAACATAGCTTAAGTATGGCGAAAGACCTCCGGAAAGAAGCCTTTCCTAATGTACCGCTGACACGCGATCAGGCACTCTCCTATCTTAGGACTGAGGCTTTGTTGCTCGCCGGTGTCCCCCTCGGTCTCGTCCTTTTGACCTATGAGGGCGTGCCCGTCGGCTTTGCGAAGAATGTCGGAAACCGCCTGAATAATCTTTACCCGAACGAGTGGCGTATTCGTCGGCTGTAGGTGCATCACCTAACGCTTCCGGCAACGGCAACTGCTCTATTTGCTTTTTCAAAAATACTTCTATTCGTCTCCAGTAACGCGCATCTTCGGGGGACACTAACGTTATGGCAGAGCCGCTGTTCTCTGCACGCGCCGTTCGCCCTATACGGTGGACGTAGTCCTCGGGATCGCGGGGAACATCGTAGTTGATAACCAACGGCACATCCGTCACATCTATTCCGCGTGACACTACGTCTGTCGCTACCAACACATCTATCTTACCGTTGCGGAAATCAAGCATTACCTGATCCCGTTCTTTCTGCTCCAAGTCACTATGCATAGCATAAGCGTCTGTCTTTAAAGTACGTAGCGTACGAGTAAGCTCTTTGACGCGCTGTTTCTTGCCGGCGAAGATAATCACTTTCTTCAGATGTTTGCCCTGCAATGCCAGTTGCACAAAACCGGGTTTTTGTGCTTCATATACACGCGCACACATCTGGTGGATCGTCTCTGGGGGACGGGATACGGCTATTTGTACCTCTACGGGATTACGCATGATCGCTTTCGCCATCTGACGTATCTTCGGGGGCATCGTTGCGGAGAACATGATGGTCTGTCTTTCGGCAGGTAACTTGCGCATAATGGTCATGATGTCATCGTAAAATCCCATGTCTAACATCCTGTCCGCTTCATCTAATATGAAATACTTGACACCTGAAAAATCAACATCATAGATGTTCATCTGGCTCAACAACCGTCCGGGAGTAGCGATCACTATATCTGCTCCGCGTTGGAGACCCGTTACTTGAGTGCCCCAGGCACCGTTATCCTTGCCGCCATAAATAGCAACAGATGAAAACGGTACATAGTAACCGAATCCCTCCATCTGTTGGTCTATCTGCTGTGCCAATTCCCTCGTTGGAGCCATGATGATGGCGTTCAGTTTGTCCGGATCGTGATCGTCATATGCCAAATTGGTTAGTAGCGGCAATATATAGGCCGCCGTCTTGCCTGTTCCCGTCTGTGCACAAGAAATCACATCACGACCCTCCAATATGACGGGGATGGTCTTTTCCTGCACAGGAGTGCACTCGTCGAAATGCATGTCCCACAATGCATCCAACACTTCATCTGATAATGCTAATTCGTCAAAATACATAATCGGTGCAAAGGTACTGCTTTTTTATGACACACACAAGAGTTTTGTCATTTTTTCTGTGGATATTTGTGTCTGATTTTATCATTTTTTCAATAAAATCTGCTTCATACAACCGAATTAATTCCCTTTTTATAAGTTTTCGGCTATTTTTGTTTTATCGTGTACATCTTATGACCGTCAATGGTTTCAAAGGTATTCGGAAATTCTATAGAGGGAGCAGGAACGCCTTCTCCTATTCTCAATTCTGGTGCCACTTCTACATGTATCTCGTCCCATATACCTGTGGCAAGTATATGCGCAAGTAGCGTCGGTCCTCCTTCTATTAATATCGAATGGATATTACGCGACGCAAGGTCGGACAACACAAACGGCCAATCTGTACGTTCCCTATAAACGATGGTTCCTGTTTCGGCTTCGGAAGGATGAATTATTCCGTTTCCATCACAAAAAATGCGTGCATCGGAAGGTATCACTCCATGTCTGTCAAGCGTCACACGGATAGGGTTACGTCCCTCCCAATGCGTATTCAGCAATCGGGGATTATCCAACAACACTGTACGCGTTCCAACCATAATTGCCATGTTCTCTGCACGCATCTTATGCACGATTCTCTTCGTCAACGGCGTAGAAATAGCCAATGCTCCATTCAGATGGGCTCCTTCTTTCTTTGATTTGATATCTTCAATTCTTCGATTATAATCCACGAAGCCATCGGCTGTTTGTGCCCATTTGAGAACCACATACGGGCGTTGCTTCTCATGCAAGCAAAGAAATCGCTTGTTCAGCTCACGGCATTGGGACTCAAGTACGCCGACTATCACTTCGATACCTGCGTCACGAAGCATTTGGACTCCTTTACCGGACACAAGAGGATTAGGATCCAACATGCCCACAACTACACGCCCAACCCCTTTCTCTATAATCAACTTCGCGCATGGAGGTGTTTTTCCGTAATGAGAGCAAGGCTCCAAACTCACAAAAAGCGTACAGGACTTGAGGTCAGACACTTGACTACTGGTATCGGATTTCTCATAATATCGGAAACAATTTACCTCAGCATGACCTTCTCCGTATTTCTCATGCCATCCTTCTGCAATGATTTTGCCGTCAGCATTGACTAACACAGCTCCTACCATTGGATTGGGAGCTACAAAATACTCGCCACGGCGGGCAATTTCAATACAACGTGCTATATAATTTGCGTATTCCATTTTTTTTTTGTAATTTTGCAGCGTGTTAGCAATTATTGAACAAATAGCATCTCTCTTGGCTACTGCTTATCCGAAGGACGAAGCAGTGTCGTTAGCATGGTGGATAGTGGAGGAAGAGACTGGCCTCTCACGTACTCAAATCATTTGCGGGCACAAAGATACAACTTTTTCTTCACATATGCAAGAAATTGTCTCTCGATTACTGCATTTTGAACCGATTCAGTATATTTTTGGGCATACTTTATGGTGTGGACTCGACATCAAAGTCACTCCTGCTACTCTTATTCCACGACCCGAAACAGCGGAATTAGTGGAAAGAATAAATGACCAAATGACAAATGACAAACTGATAAATGTCATTGATATTGGCACCGGCACGGGTTGCATCGCTATCGCATTGAAAAAGGCTCACCCACAATGGCATGTGACAGGTATAGACATTTCTTCGGACGCCATCGAAGTAGCGAAAGAAAACGCTATACGCAATCATGTGGAAGTGGAATTCAAAGTGGTAGATATATTCGATAAAATCGATGAAACTTGCAACTTGCAACTTTCTTCTTACAACGTCATAGTTTCAAATCCACCATATATTAGAGAAAGTGAAAAATGTTCGATGAGAGCGAATGTATTAGACCACGAACCGGCTACTGCTCTCTTCGTTCCGGACGATGACCCGCTCATCTTTTACCGACGAATAGCAAAACTTTTTTCTCGCACAACATACTCCTCGCTCCCTACACCCAAATACCTCTTCTTTGAAATAAACGAAACTTTTGCCGATGAATTGGCTTGTATGCTTGACGACTTAGGTTATTCTGATATTATCATAACCCATGATATCTATGGCAAACCACGAATTATCGAAAGCAGAATGGCTTGACAAATGCGAGGCATTTTGCGCGCGGGCAGAACATTGTGCTGCTGACGTTCGGCGCAAGCTGTACGAATGGGGAGCACCCGAACATTTACCCGATGAAAATGGGAGAATTGTATCCTTATGGCAGGAGATAGAGAATAGCCTGTACAAAAATGGTTTTCTGGATGACGCACGCTTTTGTGCAGCGTATGTGCATGACAAAGTGGAATACCAAAGTTGGGGACGAGTAAAAATCCAAGCATCTCTACACGCGTTGCAACTTCCTGAATCAGAAATATGCAATGCAATAAAAAACATCGATGAATCCGTCTATTTTGACAACTTACGAAAACTCGCCTGCACACGTAAAACCGACCCAGAAGACAAACGCATTCGCTTCCTCCTCCAGCGTGGTCAGCGAGGCCGGGAGGGCTGTCTGCCGGTCGGTGAGCAGCAAATACACCCGCAGCAAG
>ONQO01000109.1 GCA_900319995.1 uncultured Bacteroidales bacterium | reverse complement strand
GACCTGTGGACTCCGGCACAACAGATAGCGGCGCATTTCGGAAACCCGAATCTGCCGATAGTGGTCAGCAATGCCTGCACATCCGGTGTCTGCGCGCAGATAACCGCCTTGCGCTTATTAGAAAGCGGGTTGTACCGACATGCCATAGTCGTGGGGTGTGATATACAAAGCAGGTTTATCATCAGCGGTTTTCAGGCTTTCAAAGCGCTCTCACCTGAACCATGTACGCCATTTGACCCGAATCGCAAAGGACTCAATCTCGGCGAAGCCGCTGCCACGATTATTTACACAGTAGAACCAACTGACAGTTGGCGATTAGTGGCAGGTAGCATCCATAACGACGCCAATCACATCTCTGCTCCAAGCCGCACGGGCGATGGCGCATACCTTTGCCTGAAAGATGTGATGAAGGGCATTCAACCCTCCGACATATCGCTCGTTGGCGTACACGGAACAGGTACACTCTACAACGACGACATGGAGCGCATCGCTCTCCAACGAGTCGGTTTATCTGACGTACCGATGAGTGTACTCAAACCCTATTTCGGTCACACCATGGGAGCCGCAGGTGTACTCGAAACCATCCTCTGTGCAGAAATGGCTTCAAAATCACAAATCACAAATGGCAAATCACAAATGACAAATCACCATACGGCTTTAGCCGATCGTTCGAGGCTTTGCCGAGATAAGAAATCACAAATAATCAAGATGCTTTCTGGCTTTGGGGGCGTCAATGCAGCAATACGAATAGAAAAGTGAAAGTTGTGCACGAAATAGAAATAACGCCGACATCGGTTCTCTTGGACGGACAACTGATAGCGACGACAGAAACAGGCGACAAAATGCTTGTGGAACTCTATCGTCGTTTTGCGGACGATTATCCGAAGTTCTTCAAGATGGACACACTTTGCCGACTTGGTTTCATCGCCGCCGAAATACTGCTAAAAGAGCCAACCGCTAACGGCCAACAGCCAACCGCTGTTATTTTGGCGAACCGAAGTGCCAGCATCAAAAACGACACCGATTATTTGGCTACAATTTCGGAAGGCAACTACTACCCAAGTCCATCGCTTTTCGTCTATACACTGCCGAACATTGTTACCGGCGAGATAGCTATCCGCCACCATATACAAGGCGAGACATCCTTTTACATTCTTGACAACCCTGAGCAATTGGAGCAAATAATCAATTCTCAATTCTCAATTCTCAATTCTCAATTCTCAATTATATTAGCTGGTTGGTGTGAGTGTAGCAAACCCAATGAATTTTACGCAAAAATGCAAATTATATATGGAACAACTGATTGAACAACTGAAATCGCAAATTATTGAGGCACTCAATTTTGAGGACATGACGCCTGCTGACATCGACACCGATGCGCCGCTCTTTGGAGAAGGCTTGGGCTTGGACTCGATTGATGCACTCGAACTTATTATGCTCATGGACCGCGAATACGGAATCAAGTTAGCTGACCCCAAACAAGGCAAAGCGATCTTCCGTTCCGTGCGAACCATGGCGGAATATATCCGGGAACACCGAACTAAATAATCGTACATGCGTATCGCCATCACAGGTATAGGAATAGTAAGTGCTATCGGCTGCAACTGCGCGGAGACATTGCAAGCGCTTCTTGAGCAACGCTCAGGAATTGCTCCGATGCGCTATTTGCATAGCGTACACACCGAATATCCTGTGGGAGAAGTCAAACTTAGCAATGACGAACTCCGGCAACGATTAGGTCTCGGCAACGAACCCATACCGCGTACGTCACTACTCGGTATCATGGCTGCACGTGAAGCAATCTTGATGTCGCAAGCCCCGTATGACACTTTTATCTCCGGCACTACTGTTGGGGGAATGGACTTGACCGAGCAGCATTGGAATGATTACCACAATGGCAAATCTGTAAACACCATTCCTCTCCACGAAGCTGGCGAAACGACCAAGGCTATTTTATACCATTTACCAAATGACCAAATAAATGAACAAATGGTAAATGACCCATACGGCGAAGCAAATTGTATGAACGAAGTGAATAAAGAAATGGTAAATGTCATAACTCCTTCCACCGCTTGTTCGTCAGCACTCAATGCCATTATGTTGGGCTGCGACATGCTGCGTACGGGCCAAGCCAAACGTGCCATCGTCGGAGGAGCTGAGAGTTTGAGTCTTTTCCATTTCAACGGCTTCCGAACGCTGATGATCATGGACCGGCAGCCCTGCCGACCCTTTGATGCCAACCGCAACGGCTTGAATCTCGGCGAAGGAGCAGGCTATTTGGTCATTGAGAACGAAGCTGATGCCATCGCGCGCGGGGCGAAGATTTTAGGCTACATCGGCGGCTATGCCAATGCCTGCGATGCCTTCCATCAGACCGCTTCGTCGCCCGAAGGAGAAGGTGCGTACCTCGCTATGAAAGGTGCATTGGACATGGCAGGATTACAACCTTCCGATATCGATTATATTAACGCACACGGAACAGCCACGCCGAATAATGACGCTTCGGAATCAGCGTCTGTTACGCGTCTCTTTGGCGTATGTAAACTACCGGCTATCAGTAGTACAAAAGCCTTTACCGGACATACTACTTCCGCCAGCGGAGGCATCGAAGCAGCCATCTGCGTTTTGGCGATGAATCATGGTTTCATTCCTGCTAATTTGCGCTGGCAACAATCTGCAGAAGGACTCATTGCGCCGGTAACACAAACGCGCCATCAGCCTCTTCACCATGTGCTGTGCAATGCCTTCGGTTTCGGCGGAAACGATTCCTCTTTGCTCCTTTCCGATCATGCTATCGATCTCTCCGAGGCCACTTTGGAAGAACCGAGATCGCTTCAAATGGTGAATGAACCATACGGCGAAGCAGATCGTATGAACGAAGTAAATAAAGAAATGGTAAATGGTCAAATGGTTTCTGCCGCGGAAGCACGTCGTATGACGCCCCAGATGCGGCAGTTGGTCAGCGCCGCACGGCAAGCCTTGCAAGACGCAGAAATTGAGCAACCGGACGCCATCGTCTGTGCAACCCAATGGGGATGTATGTTGCAATCGATGCGTTTCTTGCAGGACATGATCGATACCCACGAAAAGGAACTCAAACCAACTCCGTTCATTCAATCAACGCATAACACCGTTGCTTCGCTCATGGCTATTCTAACCAACAACCACGGTTATAACGCTACCTATTCGCAGGGAAAACAATCATTGGCTTGTGCAATGACGGACATCCGTAGCCAAATGGCATTGGGACGCATTCATTCAGCTTTGGTGTTGGAGTTTGACGAACAAGTAGATGCATGGGACGAGGTGTTGGCGCTTATTGGTGAGCGCACCCATAACGTCGCGCGCGCACATGTATATTTAAAATAATGTAACAATGAGATTAATACTTTTTTCTATCTTTCAAAGTCTTTTGCTTTGCTCGGGACAAATGTTTCTGAAAATGGCAACTAAAACCATGGGAAAATTCTCTTGGACTTGGGCTTTTTGGGGAGGTCAGTTCCTCAATAAATGGTGGTATCCTTGTCTCTTCGCGTTTGTCTCTTCCGGCGTAATGTGGATATATATTATCAAGAAATGGCCGTTCTCGCAGGCTTATCCGCTCAGCAGCCTTGCATATGTCTTCGGAATGATTGCCGCCATGCTCATCTTCCACGAACATATAGCATGGACGCAATGGATTGGAGTGCTTCTCATTATGGCGGGGTGCTATTTAGTAGTCAACTGAAAATGAGAAAATAATGTTAGCGTTTATAATTGCAGCCATAGTAAGTATTCAAGCAGATTTCGTGCAGACTAAGCATTCTGCCTTGTTCTGCGAGCCCCAAGTTTCCACCGGGAATATGATTTATCGCTCACCGAATTACCTGAAATGGACATATTCCACGCCGGAGAAGGTTGTTTGGGAAATGGATGGAAACCGCTCGAATGTCAATCCACAGGTGCAAAAGTTGTTGCGGATGATTATGGCTTCCATAGCAGGGCAGAACGCAGAGAACACAAGAATACAGCGGGAAACAAAGCGTCTGTTTCGTTCCGTTAATGTCATTATGAATGAAGACATTCAAGTGGCAAGACGAGTCGAAATGGTAGAAAAAAACGGAGATACCACGATTATAGAATTTAAGAATGTCGTTACGAAATAGTTTATATTATATCCTCGAATCCAACGAATCAGAATATAAGATTCGTTTTGATGCGTCACATCCGATTTTCGCAGGACATTTTCCCGGACATCCTATTGTACCCGGAGCATGTCTCGTGCAGATAGCGGAAGAGTTACTCTCTGCCCACTTAGGTCAAAAGATCCGTTTCACTTCTGTTCGCAATCTCAAATTCCGCCAACCCGTTACTCCTGACCAAGAAGTGACGCTCACACTTATGCTTAAAGAACCAACTCTCAATTCTCAACTCTCAATTCTCAATTCTCAATTCTCAATTCTCAATTCAACAAGTGCTTCATTCACAGCGATATATATGTGCCTTGATTCCGACCTATAATAACGCAGGAACAATAGTGGACGTCATTCGTCGCGTGCATCAACAGGTGCGCGACATCATCATTGTGGACGATGGATGTACGGATAATACAAAAGAACTGTTATCGGCTATAGATGTGCCGGTTACGGTGGTCACACATACCCGCAACAAAGGCAAAGGAAGAGCGCTCGTTTCTGGTTTCAGAAAAGCAATCGACATGGGTTTTGATTACGCCCTTACCATTGATGCGGATGGACAACATTACCCCGAAGACATACCGCTTTTGATGCGTGCGCACGACGTTCATCCGAATGCCATGATTATTGGAAGTCGTCAGTTCACGGATAAGAATATGT
>ONQO01000110.1 GCA_900319995.1 uncultured Bacteroidales bacterium | reverse complement strand
AAATCTTAAAAATCGTACATATTTTACGCATTTATAAAACCTCGTTAAAAGGTCGTTAAAAGGTCGTTAAAACCAGGTAAAGGCAAAATCTTAAAAAAAGTAAACTTTTGAATCATGGCAGATACCAACAAACAGTTTGATGAAGTAACATCCAAATGCCGACAGATATTTGTTGACAAAATGCAGGATTACGGAGCCTCTTGGCGGATTTTCCGCTTACGAGGCATATCTGACCAATTGTATATCAAGGTAAAAAATATCCGTCAGCGTCAAGAAACCGGCGTAAGTTTGGTCGGCGATGACATAGAAGAAAACCTGCGTGCAATTGTCAATTACGGAGTTACGGCAATTATCCAAGACCGCAAAGGTTTTTCTGATGGCGTGGATATAAGCAACGAGGAGGCCCTCAAGCTATACGACAAAGTGCTCCATGAAGCCAAAGAATTAATGCTCCGCAAGAACCATGATTATGGCGAAGCATGGCGCGAAATGAGCAAAGAAGGTATCGTCGATATGATTATGGCCAAAATAATCCGTATCAAGACCATCCTTGAGCACGGAGGCACCACCATAGCGTCCGAAGGTATCGAAGGCAATTATTTCGATATCATCAACTACGCAATATTTGATTTAATTCACTACGAAAACTAATTAAAAATGAGAAACAAACAAAATATAATTATCCATATTACGGGTTCCATTGCCCGTACATTGCTGGCAGTAACATTCCTATTCTCCGGTTTCGTGAAAGCCGTTGATCCTCTGGGTACAGTTTATAAAATAGAGGATTACCTGAAAGCATTTGGCGGATTCTTTACGGATTTTCTGCCTATTGCAGGTGTAGCAGCCGTGGTACTGATAGCTACAGAGTGGATTCTTGGTTGGACCATGTTCTTTAACATCCGTACCAAACTGACGAGTTGGTTGAGTTTGCTGTTTTATCTTTTCATGACTCCATTGACACTTTGGATAGCCATGAACAACCCTATCAGCGATTGCGGCTGTTTCGGCGACGCGCTTGTTCTGACCAATTGGCAGACATTTTGGAAGAATGTGATACTGCTGAGTCTCGTTATAATACTGTTATGCTGCAAAAAAGCGATTCCTCAATTATTCAGTTGGTGGGCAGAGTTGATCATCTTCCTGTTAGGTATCGGTGTTGCGGCAGGAGTGATGAGTTATAGTTACACCCATCTACCTCTCATCGATTTCCGTCCGTACAAGGTAGGCAATCATATCCCCACCCTAATGGAATCCGAGGTTGCCCCGGTGTATGAATACCGGTTTATATATGAGAAAGACGGCGTCCAGCAGGAATTTTCCAAAGATGATTGTCCTTCAAAAGAAGACGGTTGGGCCTTTATTGACAGGAAGGATATCCTTGTAACACCAGGTTCAGAGGCACCAATTCATGATTTTAAGATTACTACCATGGACGGCGAGGAGATTACCTTAGACATCTTGGAATCCGAAGAGCCCGTTACACTCGTCACCATGTATGACTTGAACAAAACCAACCGTTCTCAAATGTCGAAAGTGCTGGCACTATATCAAGCCTGTGAAGAACGCGGCGAGTGGTGTTATTTGCTGACAGGTTCAGGCGAAGATGATATCTATGCGTTTGCTGAATCAATCGGTATGGATGCCGAAACCGCCCAACGTGCATTTTGCACGATAGATCCCGTGACGCTCAAAACCATTGTACGCGCTAACCCGGGAATGTTCGTGATTCAGAACGGCACAATTATTGAGAAACATAATTTCAAACAACTATAATCTCTTAAGCAATTAATAAAATTAATATACAATATGACAAGAATTAAAATGGTTGCAGGTAACTGGAAGATGAACAAGAACCTGCAGGAAGGTGTAGCACTGGCTACCGAATTGAAAGATGCAGTAAAAGACCCCCAATGTGCTGTAGTTATTGGCACGCCGTTTATTCATTTGGCAACGGTATCAGAGTTGCTGAAAGGTTCGGCCATCAAAGTTGCCGCCGAGAACTGCGCCGACCACGAGAAAGGCGCCTATACCGGTGAAGTAAGCGCAGAAATGGTGAAATCCACCGGCGCCGAGTATGTTATTCTCGGTCACTCAGAGCGCCGTCAGTATTATGCAGAGAGTTATGAGATGTTGGCAGAAAAAGTGCGTTTGGCTCTGTCAAACGGTCTGAAAGTGATATTCTGCATAGGCGAAGTGAAAGAAGAACGCGAGGCCGGCAAGCAGAACGAGGTAGTTAAGGCACAATTAGAAGGCTCAGTATTCGGTTTGAGTGCAGAGGAATGGAAAAACATTACCCTGGCTTACGAACCGGTTTGGGCTATCGGTACAGGCTTGACGGCTACTCCTGCTCAAGCTCAGGAAATTCACGCATATATCCGCGGTCTCGTAGCAGAGAAATACGGCAAAGAGGCTGCCGAGGAAACGACTATCCTCTATGGCGGTAGTTGCAACGAGAAGAACGCCGCAGAACTCTTTGCTTGTCCGGATATCGACGGTGGTCTGATTGGCGGAGCAGCATTGGTGGCAGAGAAATTCTTAGCAATTATCGCCGCACGATAAATGCAAGCATGAAGGTTTGAATGTTTGAAAGTCACTAAATCAAACAAAGACGAAGTCCCAAACAACATCAAACAATTATGGCACTTGTTAAGACAATCAATCGAAATGGCGAGATCCTCACTCCTCACATTGCAGACGACGTGTTTATGGCAGAAAATGCGACCGTTGTCGGCGATGTGACGGTGGGTGAAGGAACAAGTCTTTGGTTCAATGCCGTGCTACGCGGTGACGTAAACACCATCACGATAGGCAAACATTGTAATATCCAAGACGGCGCTGTGCTGCATACACTTTATAAGAAATCGACCATTACCTTGGGCGACTACGTTTCCGTCGGCCATAATGTCACTATTCACGGTGCCGATGTCGATAACTACGCTCTCATAGGGATGGGTTCAACGCTCCTTGACGGCGCTCATGTCGGTGAAGGAGCCATCGTGGCTGCCGGTGCCTTGGTACTCAAAGGTACGCAGATTGGTCCTCATGAGATTTGGGGAGGTGTACCCGCAAAATTCATCAAGAAAGCCGATCCCACGCAAACGGAAGAAATTAACAAAACAATTGCCAACAACTACGCCATGTACGCAAGTTGGTACAAATAGTTGTACGTAGTTTGCGTAATTTGCGTATTTTACGTATATTACGAGAAATATGAAGACCAAGAAAACTATACAAATATGTATAAACGCATTTTATTGAAATTATCAGGAGAGAGTTTGGCCGGCTCAAGCAAACAAGGCATTGATACACAACATCTTGCCGAGTACGCCGAGCAAATCAAAGCGATAGCCTCCCAAGGCGTGCAAATCGGTATCGTCATCGGCGGCGGAAACATCTTCCGGGGTTTGAGCGGTGCCCAACAAGGCTTCGACCGTGTCAAAGGAGACCAAATGGGTATGCTCGCCACCGTCATCAATGCCCTCGCATTGGCTTCGGCATTGGAATCTATCGGTCAACCGGTTCGTGTGCTGACCTCCATCCGTATGGAGCCCGTCGGCGATTTCTACAGTCCAGCCAAGGCAATCCGATTATTGGAGAAAGGCAATGTGGTTATTCTCGCAGGAGGTACAGGTGCACCCTATTTCACCACCGATACCGGTTCATCGCTCCGCGCATTGGAAATCAAAGCGGATGTAATGCTCAAGGGTACACGCGTAGATGGCATCTATACAGCAGATCCGGAAAAAGACCCAACGGCAACCAAATTCAACGAGATAACTTATGACGAAGTAATCCGCCTCGGTCTCAAAGTAATGGACCAGACAGCCACTATCATGTGCAAAGAAAATGGAATGCCTATCTATGTCTTCAATATGGACATCCTCGGCAACCTCGCCAAAGTAATCGACGGAGAACCAATAGGAACGTTAGTAAAACCATAATTCCGATATATCAATATATGATATACTGACCTCAAAAACACTATTTTTATGGAAGACGAACTTGAATTATTAGAAACTGCGGCTGAAGAGCAAATGCAGCATGCTGTCACTCATTTGGATGACACATTACAACACATTCGCGCAGGGAAGGCCAGTCCCCGCCTCCTTGACCCCATCAAAATTGATTATTATGGCACCTTATCGCCATTGAGCAACTGCGCCACGGTAATGACTCCTGATGCCCGCACCATCGCCATCACGCCTTGGGAGAAAAAACTCATCGGCGAAATAGAACGTGCCATCATCAATTCCAACATCGGTCTTACCCCCTCTAATAACGGCGAGACCATTCGTCTTATTCTGCCACCATTGACCGAAGAGCGCCGCCGCGATTTGTGCAAACAATGCAAGGGCGAGTTGGAAGAGGCAAAGATGTCCATCCGCAACGCACGTCGTGACGCTATCGAAGAGTTCAAAAAACTCGTCAAAAACGGTTTAAGCGAAGACGTAGAGAAAGATGCCGAAGAGGAAATTCAGAAAGTACACGACAAGTACATTGCGAAAGTAGAAGCACTCTACGCAGCCAAAGAAAAAGAGATTATGACCGTTTAATGAGAGGTCTCGTCATTAAAACCACGGGTAACAGTTACATCGTTCGTTTGGACGATGGTTTGGATGTGGAATGCCATATCAAAGGCAATTTCCGCATCCGTGGTATCCGTAGCACCAATCCTATCGCCGTAGGCGACTTTGTGGAGATACAAGGGGATAAAGGGCAAAACACCTTTT
>ONQO01000140.1 GCA_900319995.1 uncultured Bacteroidales bacterium | reverse complement strand
GTGTGAAGTCGCCAGCAGCAATGTGGGGAGCAATCAGGTATTTTTCATTTGTTTCACGTATGTATCCCATGCCCTTATCTGTTCGTCCGCTATAGGAATAGTTGGTGCGTGTGAGCACGCCATTTGGAGCATCAGCAAGGTCATATTTCTTATAAGTGTAGTTGCCAGTCTCGAAATAGGCGCCATTGCCTTTGGCATCTATCACGCCGAAGTTTGCCTCCACGCCCATTGGTTTGGGCAGCGTCTTAAGCAAGTACTCAAAGTCATCGACCGTCACGCAATGCTCCAGCGCCAGTTTCATCACCACGCCCTCACGGTCCATCTCGCTCTCGGGCACATCATCCTTGTTGAGATTATAGGATGCGGTATTCATGATGGCAAAGCCTTTTTCGTTGAAGACGAGACAGCCCGCACCAAAGGACGCGATGCCGACACATGGGGTGCGGTACTTCGAGGAGACGAATATGTCGGTCCAAGCTTGCTTGGACGTCTGCTGATGGAGCTGCGTGATAACGGCAAACTGGAATACAGCCTTCCTGCCGATGCATTGAATTTTATAAACAACTTAAAATAATTAGACTATGATGACTTTCTTTCATGGCAGCCCGAGCCTCTTCGGGAATTTTGAACTCAACAATGCCGGTGATGGCACAGGTATCAAGTTCGGTTATGGAGTCTATCTGACCGAGTCGGAAACATCTGCTATCCATTATTCCCAGCCGCGCAAGTGCGCTCTTACCCCTGAACATTATCTCTATACGGTGGAGATTCCGGATCTGACGGAAGGAAACCATCTGGTTTCTGCGCTGCCTGTTCCCGCATCGATCATCTGCGCGGTGGAGCAGAAACTCGGTCAGCCTGTTCCTGCCAAGTACCTTCAGCAAGGCAAAGAGTTCCGCAAATGGCTCGGATGCACGCTCACGGGGGCCAAGAAAGCTGCTTTTGCAGAAGAGAAAGCGGCAGCGGAGTTTCTGGATGCCATTGGTGTGATTGCCAACGTATGGCCGCAAGCGCAGACCAAGCCCGACGGACTTCGCAACTGTGCCATCTTCAATCCAGCTAATGTGCGTATCGTCAAGCGCGAGCGCATCGAGATAGAAGATGTCAAAGGCAAATATGTGTTAATCCCCGGTACTCGCCAAGAAGTATAACTGCACGAAAACTTCTATGACTCAAAATCCACTCATGGGAACTGTCTGCGGAGACATCATCGGTCTGCCGTATGAGCGTCCTGCGGAAAAACGGACCAAAGACTATAATTTTGAAGCCTTTGCTAAACGTAGCCGTTTTTCCGATGATACGGTTTTTACGCTCACTATCGCCGAATGGCTAATGGGCGAACGGACGAATCGTCGCCTCATCGATCTTATGCGTTTGTATGGTCGTAAGTATTGGCGTGTAGGTTTCTCTCGTACTACACTCTCTTTTATCTTTCGAAAAGATGATGCTCCCTGTGATTCAAATGGCAACGGAGCCGCTATGCGTGTAGGTGCTATCGGATGGGCTGCGCAGACATTAGAGGAAGCACTTGCTTTGGCTCGTCAGACAGCATGGGTTACGCATAATACAGATGAAGGAGTACGCGGAGCGCAAGCTGTTACTACCGCTATCTTCTTAAATCGCACAGGTCATTCCAAAGAGGAGATTCGTGACTACATAGAGTCACATTTCGGATATGACTTGAGCCATACTCCTGAACAGATTCGTCCCGACTATGAGTTCAGCGGCACTTGCGATGGTTCGGTGCCACAAGCTATCTGCTGCTGGTTATATTCGGATAATTACGAGCAAACGATTCGCAAATCATGACGGAGTTTGAAACCAACATACTATCACGGTCGTAAATCTTAAATCAATTAAATCTATGTTCTTCAATGTACAGGCGCATAATGAGCGCATCGCAGTTTTTAAAGACACTATGTCGCGCATAGAGAGCGACAGCCGGTTACAGCAAGCTGTATTGAGCAGTATCGCTTCGCAAGTATTTTATCCCGAAGGGCTGCCTATCGCCTTGCCGACACCTCCTTATACGGAACCGGCTCAGGTAATCGTAACCAAGAACCGTTCGTTCGAAGCGGCACGTCCGTATGCCGAACAAGGACTTAAAGTTGCCGTCCTCAACTTCGCCTCATCTACAAGCCCGGGCGGAGGTGTGACCCGTGGTGCCAGTGCGCAAGAAGAATGCTTATGCCGCGTATCGACACTCTACCCCTGCCTCAATGACAAACGGATGTGGG
>ONQO01000111.1 GCA_900319995.1 uncultured Bacteroidales bacterium | reverse complement strand
AAAAAAGAAAATTTTGCGGAGCAAAGACACAGACGTGAGGTTTACCGAACTCCTTATTGGGGGGGGGAAAAAGAAAAAAATACCGATATAGACCGTGAACGTAGTGAAATAATCGACAGAGCGTAGCGGCGGAGATCACCATATTAAAACAATACGTCAAAGATCGCTTGTGAAGATTCCCCACGGACGCGGGATTTTACGTCCGTGGGGTTTCGGCTGTTGCTTTAGCTACGCGGGTGTTGTGCATCGTACTCCTGACCGCAGATGTGCCAATAATATGCACGCATCGTCTTGATACCACGTGGATTGTTGCGTTGAGCAATGAAATCCATCTGGTCTTGTGTCAATTTGGAGAGATCCATACTACGCTGGCGAACCATCCCTGCAACCGTCTTGAACCGTTGACGTGCCCAAACAGAGTCCGCGCTGTTTGATATTTGGATGTTCGTCTCGTCACGCAGATAGATGCGGTTGCATGAGTCACTTGTGGTCGCAGCGCGACGGTGCGTAGCCAGCAACATTCGACCGTGTTTGTGCGGTTCTTTCTTCCCGCACTTGCATAATGCGCCGGATACATATTCGATACCGGATTGCCATACTACCTTAGCCATTTGATTCAGACCATGCTTTACCTCCGGTCTGCGTAGAGGGGTTAAAAGTTGTTATATATAAAATCGTTTCTTAATGTATAGTGCCAGTTTGACAAGCCAGTACAGCGCAAACAGAATGGCGAGGGATGCACAATACTTGTAAAACGAAGGCACATAAGGTTTCTCAACCGTTTCTGTCTTGGTTTCCGTCAGGGTGATAGTGTCCGTCTTGACGGTCTCGCGGTCACGCCAACGGGTGTGCCATTTCTCCAGATAGACCGTGTCGGGCGGAGAGCATACCCCCGCCCCCTCCCTGTTGTAGGGAAGGGAGATTATTGCAGGGCGATAGGTATATGACACGCTGTCATGCAGATAGATGCTGTCACGTTGGATGTTGTTGGAGAGGCGGGTATGGTTACTCTCCGTCGAACTGCGCACCGCGGAGCAGGCAGGCAAGAGCATCCACAGAACTGCAATGCTCAGTAAAAAAGCGTTCGGGTGTGGTGATTTCGATATAGTTCTCATGATCGGGGTGTTTTTGAAGTTTGGTCACCAAGTCGCGTTCGGTCTGTCGGGAATGGAGCAGTGTGTTACCGCTGAGCCGTCCGACGAGGATGCAGCCTGCGGTGTGGTCTTTGTTATTGCCTGCATGAATACGGATACCCTCGAAGCCGGGCACATAGTTGACCAGCGGTAGCACGCGACCGAACTTGGAAGACCGGGTGAGCGTCAGTTTGTACCAGCCGAGGGGGATAGCCCCTTTGGGATGGGTGGCGTTAGGGACGGTGGGCGGTTCAAGAGTACCGCAGAAAGGTTTGCCTCCGATGAGGAGGATGCCTGTGGTCTCGTTGGGAGACTCGTTGGTTCGGATTAAAGAAAGTAACATAGTATTGAATAATTAGAAAAAAACACAAAAAACTTTATTTCTTTGGACGATAGCGATAGTGATAATCCACTCCGATGAGGGCACCGGCGAAGGTGAGGGTTTCGCCGTAGGCTACGAGGAGCGAGGAATCAATGATGCCGGCAGGGGGAAGTGCCAGCCCTGCTACAAGCAAGGCGCACCCGAAGATGCACATTGCTGTAGCGAGGATCAGTTGCAAAAGAGACTTTTTCATTGTACTGGACTTTTAATCCGCCATATATTGCTGATGCTTAATCTCCGAGTTTGGCATACTCCATTGCGAAGACGTATCCGCTGAAATCGCTGTACTTCTTCTGGCTCTTGAAGGCAGTGAGATACGCTGCTTTCTGGTCCGGGTCAGCGAGGGCGGTCTTGGCGTTGGCTCTGGCGGTGGCGAACTTGGTGCGCTGTGCCTGTTGGGCGGCAGTTGGTTCTTTGGTGGAGGGGTTACAGATCTTGCCAGAGAACACCTTGCCGTTCCTGCGGAAGAAATACATGTCGGAGTGACCACAGATTTTGCCACTCATGGACTCAATAAGTCCCATTGGTTTTACTTGAGACATAGCTTGTCGGCGTTATTTGGTCTCGCACCGTACGAGGGGTTAAAAGGATTAAACATACAATCTTCGGATGTCTTTTCCCGAAATCGAGTGCAAAGATACGATGCGGGGGAAAGTGATTTCCCAGTGCTTCCCAATTATGCACAATAAATCCCACTCCTTCCCGTTAGCGTTCGTTGGGGACCCCGATAGAGAGGTGGAGCACGAGGGTGATATGATAGTAGAAAGGGCATTAGTCTATATCAATCGTGAAGGTTTCACAGATAAAACGTACTGCCTTTGGTGGAATCACTTTGGCGTTTGGTTGGACGCCTAATTTACGTAATTTATCCTCATACGGATGTAACCATTTATATAACGTGCGACGCGACACACCCGCGCAATCCGCCAATTGGGTATGGGTCATTGCTTTGTATTTTGCCATAAATATTTACGATTTTCTCATTTACTATTTTTTTATTTATACAGAACGGCATGATGGACCATATAATGAACATTTTTTTTAGAAAATGATGGCGGAGCCCTAGCAGAAGCAAGAATACACGCAAAAAGAAGCGGGGCACTATTGAGGTGCTCCGCTTCTTCGGAAAATAGGCGAATACTAAAATTTATTTCTTAGCCCTGACATGCACGATTATTTCTTAGCCAAAGGCACGATTACTTCTATATAGTAAACTGCGGCATATACGGGTTGGCAATAGAACCGAGTTGGGTATCATTGGCAAAAGCGAACGGTTCGGCGATAAAGATATTCTTCAATACCGATGAGTAGTATTTGAGCGTTATGTCCTCCCCTTTAGTCGGTGCACAAATATAGAGGAAGAACAATAACCCCTCTTCCTGCCCCCCGTCCCCCTGAAGGGGGAGGGGTTCTGCAACTCCTACCAATTCGTCGCCGGAGAAGGCAGCAAGCATGTCGTCAGTTGATAGTTGATAGTTGACAGTTGATAGTTGCTCCGCCGTATAGCAGGAAGAAAGATCTACCTTAATGACCGCAGTCATGGATGAGGCTAAGTCGTAGTTGGCAGGAGCAGTCCATGCCGGTTTTTCGGTAGAGCCTTGCAGGGTTTCGGGGGTGTTACCTTTCTTACAGCCAAAGAAGGTACAGAGGAACAGAAAAATGTACAAAGGTACGAAGTACGATGTACGAAGGAGATTCGTTTTCATTGTTTTACTAATTTTTTGTTTTTACCAAGCTTTTATTTGACTTTCTGCGCCTTTAACAGGCATATTATTGCTGCCAACGAGGACGGATGATTGCATTTGTACAGAAATTATTTCCGTACAGGGTTGTACATATTGTCTCATAATTTCTGTCCGTTTATGGAATATTTCTCTCCGTTTCTAATAATGATTATTTGTCCGTCATGAAGGATCTTGGCGCAATGCACATTATCCACATGCTCTGTCTCAATGCCGGTCGGTGTCGATTTGATACGCAGTGCGGCAGGCATGCCACGATAGAGGGGTGATTGGTGATTGGTGATTGGTGATTGGTCACTGGAGATTTGGAAGTATGCGCGGAAGCCCAACATTTTGGCGTCCTCATCATCTCCGTCGGAGGGCCAGTAGAGTTCGTTTCCGCCGGCTAAGAAAAGGTTGCTATGGCTCTCGTTGTCATTGATGTGCGTTTTGCCGTAGAACCCGGCGTAACTCACGTCGCCTGTACCGGCGTGGGAGGCATTATTGTCTTCGTCCCAAGTGATGTCGGTGAAATGCATGAGCGTCAGCACTTCGCCTGTATTGTCCCACTGGATGAGGTATGGTGTTCCGGCAGAGATGGTGTTTCCGACAAGCGGCGTGATATCGAGTTGCAACGCTCCATCCACGACCGCTGCGCCGGCAAACTCATAGACCTCCACGTTATCCCCGTCCAAAGGCGAACCGCTGAGGGACACGCTGAAAGGCAGCGTGAGGGTATTGAAGCAACCTGCCTTCCGCAGCGTACGGAAGATGTCGATGTCGGTTCGGGAGGCTGTCCGGAAGGCAGATATTTTGCCTTCGGTAGTAGTCTGTTCATCGTATTCGTCAAGAAAACAGAGATTTAGTTTTCCTCCATAACTGGTGTCCCAATCTGAATAGTTGTACGCACTGAGCGCGGGTACGCAAATCTGCATACTTGCGTTGCAACCCGTAAACGCATCTGTGCCCAATGTAGGCGGTGTCTGCGGACGGCAGAGCACGTTATGAAGGGCGGTACAACCATAGAATGCGTGCTCTCCGACTAAAGTAACCGAAGGCGGGATGACTACAGTTAGGAGGCCGGTACAATTCTCAAATGCCTTCGTGTTGATCTCCGTCACATTATCCGGGATAATGACCTCTTGGAAACTCATCTCGGAGTTATAAAACGCCTGCGAATAAATCGTAGCCGCTTGCGTGGGGTCGGGTGAAGTGAGGACAAGCGTAGTGCCGTCCAGTTCGTACTCCAGGTTCGTACCGCAAGGAGTGCCTGCGATAGCACTG
>ONQO01000114.1 GCA_900319995.1 uncultured Bacteroidales bacterium | reverse complement strand
TGAAGAAGCCTTCTCCTTCGGGTGTCTCCACCCATCCGCCCTGGTGCGGCGCATTGACGGCGGTTTTGCCTTGCGCGAGCGTCACTTTCAGCTCGTAAGGGCCGTATATGTTCTTGCTCCGTTGCACCACCTGCCAACCGGTAGCGACACCTCCGGCAGGGTGCATGATATAATAATACCCGTTGCGTTTGTAGAGTTTCGTTCCTTCGCTGGTGGGGTGCTCCTCATGGCCGTCGAAGATGATCCGGCTGGGTGTCTTGACCGCCAGACCGTCCGCTGTCAGTTCCGCTATCATCAGCACGGATTTCAGCCCGAAGCGGCTACCCGCTACGCCGTGACTCAGCCATACGCGTCCGTCCTCGTCCCATAACGGACAGGGGTCGATATAGCCCTTTGCCGGCATAACCAACACCGGTTCTTCCCATTCGAGCGGAAATTGTAAATTGTGAATTGTGAATTGTGAATTGTCCTTTGTCCCTTGTCCTTTGCTCCTCACGCAGTAGATTCCCCTGTCGGGGTCTCCGTAGTAAATCCATATGCGCCCGTCATGCTCGCGGATAGCCGGAGCCCAAACGAAATTACCCGCTACCTTGTCGCCCTCTTTATATCCCGGCAGGCGGTATCGGATGGCAGCATCCACAATCTCCCAGTGTACCAAGTCTTTGGATGCCAGAATCTGCAATCCCGGCACGTTGTTGAACGACGAGGAGGTCATCAGATACGTATCCCCTACACGGCACACATCCGGGTCGGAGTAGTCGTACGGAAGAATAGGGTTCGTGTAACTCGGCACGGCTCCGTGAACCGCCAAACCAAGTGTGATACATGAAAACAAAAATAAATACAATCGTTTCATGGTCTGATATGTTGAGTAGTTGCCCAAGTGTCCTTATTGCAGTTGGCGGATGGTTTTGGCGACGTTGATGAGGTGGTCGGCAACACGTTCGGAGTTCTGGGCAAGGGAGATATACTCGGTTCCGGCTTGCGGTTTGCAGATACCCAACGAGAGCCGCTGGATATGATTGCGCTCCATCTCGTCGGTCAGACGGTCGATCTCGTCCTCAATCTGGTTCGCACGGCCGAGTGCGGACATATCCATCTTATGGTACGCCTGCATGGTCGCTTCGTGGAGTTGGGCGATGAGAGTATTCATCTGGTCTATCTCATTGAGGGCGTAGTCGGAGAAACGTACCTCCTGTTGGCGCAAGCTGTCGGCGTACTCTACGATGTTCTTCGCGTAGTCGCCGATACGCTCCAAGTCGCTGACCGTGCGGATGGTGGAGACGAGGTATTGGTGGTCGAACTCGCTAAGTTGGCTATTAGAGAGCAGCAAGGCATAGTGGACTAATTCGCGGTTGAGATAGTTGAGTTGGCGCTCCGTGCGGTTGAACTCATCGCGTTCGGAATCGTCTAATGTCGTGACGTCCCGGATGGCGCGTTGGTAGTTCTCTATCGCCATATTTGCCATATTCTCGATCTCCTCTTTGAGCTGGCGGATAGCAACTACCGGGGTGCGTAACATCTGCGGGTCGAGGAAATAGAGATGCGGCTCGTTGGTGTTCTGCGCCGGCTGGTCTTTGATGATACGGCAGGCGAGGTTGACGAGCGCGTTGGTGAGCGGAAGGGCAACTAACATAGTCGTGACATTGAAGATCGTGTGGAACATAGCCAGCTGGAGTTGCGGCGTGTGGAAGAAGCGTTCGAAGAGGATTCCGAAGCTATATGTACCGCCGGTGGTGAGTTTGATCAGACCTCCTGCGCAGAGAAAGAGCACGACGCCCAAGATATTGAAAAGCAGGTGGATCATCGCCGTGCGTTTGGCGGCTACGCCGCTGGTGAGACCGGCAATAATCGCCACGACACACGAACCGATGTTACTTCCCATCGTGAGGTAGATACCCTGGTCGAGCGAGATAAGCCCCGTGACAGCCATCGTGATTGCAATAGACGTCATGACGGACGAGGACTGGATGATAGCGGTAATAATGGTTCCTAAAAGCACCAATAACAGCGGGTTACGGATAGAGGCAAGGAACAGTTTGACGGAATCGAGTGCCGCGAACTCATCCATCGCGTTCGCCATCATACTCAGACCGACAAAGAGCATACCGAAACCCGTGAGGATACCGCCTGTTTTCTTCCATGCATCGCTTTTGGAGAAGAGCATCATAAAGGCTCCGATACCTGCGAAAGCCGCGAAGATGACGGTTGTGGAGAGGCTGTTCGAACCCGATAGACCGAGTGCCACTAATTGCGCCGTGACGGTTGTTCCGATATTCGCGCCGTAGATGATGGTGGCGGCTTGCGTGAGGGACATGATTCCCACGTTCACGAAACCGATGACCATGACCGTTACGGCTCCACTGGACTGAATAGCAGCCGTTCCAAGCGTTCCGATACCAACGCCGACCAGCTTGTTATTGCCGGTGTGCGAGAAGAGTTGTTTGAGCCGCCTTGAAGCCGCCGACTCAAGGTTGCTACTCATCATCGTGCAGGCAACAAGGAAGACTCCGATACCTGCCATGAGTGTCAAAAGAGCTGTTAAAATACTGATAACATCCATATGTTATTTGTGATTTTATAATAAAAAACGGTACAAACTCGCATGAGTTCATACCGTTATAGTTTATGTCCGGGCATAGTTATGGCGTAAAATAGCTTTTCGCGGGGCATAACGACGCACTAAACCGAGACGCTGTTTGTCGGAGATGAAAGGAGTTGATAATTGACAGTTGATAGTTGATAATTGACAATCAAACGATTCAAATATGGGTAGAGTTGTTCTACAGATTCCATTGTCCCCGCCAAACTCATCCCATTCGAAATCTTCGACCTCTATTTCAGCCGTGGCTTCGATCTGCAAATCCTGCCAAGCGTGTCGCATATCGCTCCATTCGTCCGCAATCAGACATGCCGCAAAAGCGCTCATTAATACAAGCACGATCACATAGGCATATTTCCGAACAAACTGAATCACGGTGCAAAATTACAAAAAAAATCCCACATACGCAAGTTTTTGTGGGATTTTTTTGACGAATTATATTCAATTGTCGCTATGAATCAGCTGAATGGCTTTCTCGATAATATCATCTTTGTCGGTACTTGTCATCGTCATTAGGACATCCGGCACGATGCCGTTCTCTATGTCCTTTTTGTCGCGGTCGTACATGCGCACGCTGGAGAATCTCACCATCCATCCGTTGGGCATCTCGTAACTCATCGGCATACCTCCGCCACCACCGCTGACACCGCCCACAATACGTGCATTGGGCACATAACGCATCATATTGACAAACGTGTTTGTCGCGGAATAAGAACGCCGGTTGCACAGGACAATTACGGGTTTTGTCCACTTGGTTCCGACCAAGGAAGCATCAGCTGTCAGCGGTTCAAAATCCGAGAAATCGTTGTGCCCCGTGCCATTCTTGTGCCGCCAATACCCGATGGTTTGATTGTCCGTAAAGAACGGCGAAGAAAGACGGTACGCGTTGGTTAGTTCTCCGCCGCCGTTATTGCGCACGTCAATAATCAGACCCTCACAATGCTCAAACGCCTTGAAAACCCAGTATATATTGCCCGCCGAGAAGGCATTGGAGAAACTCGAATAATACACATATCCCACTTTCCCATCGTCGATTGTGCTGTAGTACATACCTCCCGCAACGCGGTAATCTTTCAAGTATTTCGCCTGCAGACGTGCATCAAAATTAGCCGGAAACGTATCAAACCACGCGGTATTGGCAGAGCGATCGAAAGCGGAATAAAGGTTCACATGTCCGTCGCGAAGCGAATCCAACATCCCTGCGCAGAGGTCAAAAAGCGCCACTTGGTCATCTTTTTTGATAAGTGCCGCTTTGGCGACATACTCCTCGCGGATGGCATTCCAATCAATGCCCTTTTCCTCTACATAGCAATACCGTGTGTCAATAATTCGCCACAGGCCTTCGATATTGGTGACCGGGTCTGTGGAATAGGTCATCTCCTCCTTGCCGTGACAAGCGCTCAGCAGGCATATCGCCGCGAGCATCATCCATATAGTAGTTCGGCACGTTTTCATAAGCGGGAATTGGGATTAATTCGGTATTTCCATATACATCCGATAACAAGGCTAATCTGATTGCGCGAGAAATGCAGATCTTTCGTGCCGTAGTCATTCAGTTCGTGCTCTGCTCCCACACGCCAAGTGGAATGCGGAAACTGCATATCGAGCGTCAATTCCTGTTTGACAGTATGGTGGTTCCAATGTCCGGAACAACGGGCTTGCGCCGGCACACCTTTCGATG
>ONQO01000115.1 GCA_900319995.1 uncultured Bacteroidales bacterium | reverse complement strand
GGTTAAATAACAATAAATAGCAAAAAATTGCAACTGTTGCCAAGCTAAAGGCACTTCCTTTACATTGTGCTTGCAACCCAAGTACGGATTGTGTAAGACTGCTGACTCATAACGAGCCGGCAGTTTTCTTTTATACCTACCTACGGTCTACCTCTTTCTGTCACGTTTGTTCGCCCTGACCAAGCAGCTGCGCCCTTCTAAATCCTAACGCGGGTGAAAGTTGTTATAGGTGAACCCTTCGAAAGTCAGTTAAAAATCCTGCAAATGGCAAATTTATGTAAAAAAATTTGCCCATTTCGAAAAAAAGTAGTAACTTTGTGCCAAGTTTCGGGAATTACGCAAGCGATGGATATAAAACGATTTAAGGACATAGTGGTGACCAGTGACCTGAATGACCTTCTGTTAGAAAACGGTTCGGCGTTCGGGCGGTCGTATATGTGGCAATGTCTTGCTGGAGAGATCACTTTTGAGTATGCCGGAACCACATATTCCATGCAACCAAACGACCTGCTTTTCAGCCCTGCCAACCGTTTGCCGCGGGTTCTCTCGCAGTCGCCGGACTACCGCTGTGTGATCTTTGCGCTGGACGGAAAGAAAGTAGAAGACATATTGTACGCTTGTCTGCGCGATGAAGACGACTGGATTGAGAAACTGCATTTTATCCTGCGGCATCCTATTATCCATCTCTCGCCACGGCAATTAAAACTCATCACAGCATACCGTGGTCTTGTGCCGCTTTACTCGGAGGAGACAGGACGTTACCGCCGGCGCGTTGCCTTCCTGCAAGGACAATCGATTATTTACGAATTATTATCGTGGGTGGACGAGGTAATGCGTCCTTCCGGGGATTCTCATACCATCGTCTCGTCCCGGATGAATCAACTGTATGTGGCCTTTCTGAAACTGCTGGATGAGAACGGCGGTACACAGCGGCAAGTGAGTTGGTACGCCGCACAATTACAGATTTCCTCCGCCTATCTGAACCAAGTCTGCCGCACTTGTATCGGCAAGTCGCCGCAAGCGATGATTCAAGATATCTTGTGCAAGGAAAGCAAACGCTTGCTACTCTCCACCGACTTCAATATCAAGCAAATAGCATACCGCTTGCAGTTTGCCACGGAGGCTGCTTTCTGCAAGTTCTTCCGCAAGCAGACAGGTCTTTCACCTGCCCAATTCCGCAACAATAAATAGTTATCCAAATCACAACAAACATTTTCCATGTTTTAAATAGATTTGGACTATTCCAAAAGATTTTGTACCTTTGCACCCGATTTGATTTCGGATGTAAAATGGAGCCCATTACTCAATACAAACACTATGTGGAAATAGCAGATGTAGATGCTTCGCTGCACTTGCGTCTGCCGGATTTGCTGAACTATATGCTTCATGCGAGTGCTCAAGGCGAGGACGAGTTGGGAACCGGTGTTGAATTCATGCGCAAGGCGTACGGAGCCGGATGGGTCTTGGAACGCTTTGCGGTTCAGATAGACCGTCTGCCGCTCTATCACGACACCTTGGTAATACAGACATGGCCAACCACCGTAGCGCATAACATGGTCTTTCGCGCGTACGAGTTGTCAATAGAACATGCAGGCGGGTTGCAGCCTATAGGTCAAGCAACCGGCATATGGACAATCATTGACTTGCAGACGCGCGGTATTGCTGCTTTACCGTTTGCGGACAGCTATCTATGGATGAACCATACTTCCGACCGGACGGTCTCGCTCGCCCGTTTACGGCATCCCACAGCGATAGAGCGCGTCACGCACTGCCTGACGCATAAGATTCATTATACCGACCTTGACCTGAACAACCACTGCAATTCCGCCAAATACCTGCAGTTCATGCTCAATGCCTGCGATGTGCTAACCGGCGTTGCGCCGATACAGATAGACTTGCGGTATGCACATGAATTAGGTCCCGAGGACACGATTACCGTGGAAGCCGAGGCTACGGACAGGCAGGTCTGTTATATCCTCAAAACAGCAGACGGTCAGCTATCCTGTACCGCCGTTATGAAGGCATAGTAATCAATCTCGAATCATACTATGGCAATACCAACCAAACACATGTTTTCGTACATCAACCGCTCTATCCGGGAGGGTTGGAACAATCCCGCATTGACCAACTACGGGGAATTGTTCACTTACACATACGGTGCGATGGCAACCGAAATGGCGCGGTTGCATCTTTTTTATGAGCAACTCGGGCTTCATGAGGGGGATAAGATTGCGCTCTGCGGGGCTAACTCCGCTCGTTGGGCAATCGCGCTAATGAGTGCTTTCTCCTATGGGGCGGTCGCCGTCAGTATTCTGCCGGATTTCACGGGAGCAGATATTGAGCGGCTGGTCAACCATTCCGACGCACAAGTGCTGTTTGTCGGTCCGGCGGTGGAGCAGAAAGTCAACCCGGCTAATATGCCGGCTCTCAAAGCCGTGATTTCTACGGTGGATTTTCATCCGGTCTATACTGCCGATCCTGCTTATCGCAGGGAATATGAGCAGCTGAATACCTCTTTTAAGGAACGCTACCCGAAAGGCTTCCGACCGGAAGATGTGCACTACCGCGAAGACAATCTTGACGACCTCGCTTTGATTAACTACTCGTCCGGCACAACAGGAAACCCCAAAGGTGTTATGCTTTCTTATCGTGCCTTGTCTTCCAACGTGCAGTATTCAATAGATAACATGGAATGTCACCCCGGTGTCAATCTCGTTTCCATGCTGCCTCTGGCGCACATGTTCGGTATGATGATAGAGTTGATTTACCAGATAGCCGGAGGATCGCATGTATATTTTGTGACACGCCTGACTACGCCGACGCTGATGAAGGCATTCCGCGAATGTCAACCGCTAATTATTCTCGTCGTGCCCATGGTCTTGGAAAAGATTTATGAGAAGAAGATTCGTCCTGTTGTCAGCAAACCGATTGTCCGGTTGCTATGGAATACACCCATTGCAGGCAGGCTTGTCCGAAACCGTATTCGTCAGGGACTGATGGACGCTTTCGGCGGCAAACTCAAAAGCCTCATCTCCGGTGGAGCGGCCCTCAATCCCGAAGTGGAGAAATGCCTTATGGACATCCGTTTTCCCTATCTGTCAGGTTATGGTATGACAGAGTGCGGACCGCTCGTTTCGTATGTGCCGTGGCAGCAGTTCAAGGCGCACAGCTGCGGACGACTCGTCGATCGGATGGAGATACGCATAGACTCGTCCGACCCGGCTACTGTTCCCGGAGAGATTTTGCTCCGCGGAGACCATGTCATGTTGGGCTATTATAAGAATCCTGAAGCAACGCGAGAGGCTTTTACCGCCGACGGTTGGATGCGCACGGGCGATATGGGTACGATAGATGCAGAAGGGAATATCTTCCTGCGCGGGCGGTGCAAAACGATGATTCTCGGACCTTCCGGTCAGAATATCTATCCCGAGGAGATTGAGTCACTGCTGAATGCCCAGCCGGCGATAGACGAAGCACTGGTGGTGAGCCGCGACAACAAACTCCACGCACTCATCTATCTGACCGACGAGCATGTGGAACAGATGCGGGAGGAAGGCATGAATCTTCAAGAAGCGGTTTTGCAGGCAGTGGATGATGTCAATCGGCAATTACCGCCTTATAGCCATATCGTGAACTACGAATTTATGTTCAAGGAGTTCGAGAAAACGCCAAAGCGCTCTATCAAGCGCTATTTATATAAATAAGTGAGTAAGTAGATAGTTTCCTTCTATGGAAACGAAGCAAAAGTCCGACTGGGAAGCCGGACTTTGTTTTTTTGTGCCACTTTTTCTAAAAAAATCTCTCTTTTATTTGCATAATTGCCCAAAAAGCTGTAAATTTGCAGTCGCATTAGAAAGGGTTATCCCGAAGTGCCGCCGAGAGTTGAGTACAGCCTCACCGCCCGCGGTCAGTCCCTTATGCCCCATGTCTCCGCCCTTATCGGCTGGGCTCTGGAGCATTTTGAGGAGATAATTTCACCCTCAAAGGCAAAGTCTTTTTAGGCCAGGCTTTGGGTGCTACCGGAGCAGAGTTGTCTTACCAGACACTTGTTCCCGGACAAGACAGCGGTTTCCTTCACACGCACAAAACGCACGAGGAGTTGTATTTCATTCTTCGTGGCGAAGGTACGTACCAAGTAGACGGCGAGCAATTCCCTGTTAAGGAGGGAGCTGTGGTACGTGTGGCACCGGAAGGCAAACGTGCGTTGAAGAACACCGGCAAAGAGAACCTGACTATGCTTTGCATCCAGTACAAAGCGAATGCGTTCACCGATGCAGACAGCCCCATGACGGATGGCAACATCCTCAATGAGCCGCTGAATTGGTAATTGAACTTGTCGTGATTATCAAAAGAATAAGATGAGTGAAATACTTATTTCCAAGAAGCAAGTGCAGAGTGTGATGACCAAGTCGTCACTGCCCGTGGGCGGTTACTCGGTGAACCCGTATGTGGGGTGTACACACGCTTGCAAATATTGCT
>ONQO01000118.1 GCA_900319995.1 uncultured Bacteroidales bacterium | reverse complement strand
GGATAAGATGAGGACTGCTCCATCAAGCATTTTGAATGTCCGCTCCACTTCCGCAATAAAATCCATGTGTCCCGGAGTGTCAATGATATTGCATTTCACACCATTCCAGATAATAGATGTCGTAGAAGCCCGGACAGTAATTCCTCTACGTTTCTCTATATCCATAGAGTCTGTTATGGTGTCACCTTTATCAACACTGCCGCGCTTTTCCGTTGCTCCGCAGGCAAATAGCAGATTTTCGGTTACGGAAGTTTTTCCTGCATCAATGTGAGCAAGAATTCCTAAATTTATAATGTTCATTTGATTAAGCAATAATATACTACAATAGATGCATTGCCGAAACGCACCTTTTAATACCTCCTCGTAGCATGTAGAAAACTACAGGATTCTTAACTCGTATTAATATGTATATTATTACTGCCGCATAATTGAACGCAAATTTACGAAAAAAAAGTTCCCTGACAAAAGCACAAAGAACTTTTTTAATCTATACGTATTTTTATTTGGTATTATTAATTTGTTATTTGATGATGAGGGCTATTCATATAAATGTAGGTTAAATTTTTCTGACCATTTCAAACTGTTGTCCTTTTGGGGTAAGTCCTAATGATGACAAGAAACCAGTGACTGATTCACAATCGCAATCAACATTAGTAAATTTGAGTACATCGCTTTGAAAATGACTGACAGCACTTTTAAGCAAAGACTTGCCTATTCCTTTACGCCGGTAATCTTTTGCAACTGCGAGGGATGAAATATCGCCAGATGCCGGTTCAAAGATAACAAATCCGACAAGTTCTTCTCTTTCATAAGCTCCCAATATGTCCAAATTGTCGATTCCGCGTTCCAGTGAAGCCCTGTCATTTTGCCATGAAGGATGAAAATCGAACCAGGCCGTTTGGTTAAGGCAGTTTTTTAAATCCGATGGGAGTATGCGACATGCGGTATGGTTTACTTGCAATACAGGAACAATATCGCTCAGTTTGGCAGAGTAGTAGTTGAAATTTCTCTGTGTTTCAAAGCCTAATTTGCGATATATTTTTATTGCTTTGTGATTGTGTTGCAAAACTTCCAGTACATATTGCCGAACTCCTTGTTGACATATCAATTCGAGGCTGAAAGTGAATATTTTTTGGGTTAGGTGTAATCCCCGGAATGAAGGTACGGTTCCCGTCCCTGTGTCATAGGCAGTCAAGATGTTGTTGTACATGCCTGTTCCGTTAAGCACAAAAGAAATCAGCCGTCCTTCGAAAAATACTCCGAAAGATAGTTGTGGATTGTATCCTCGTCGGTCGAGCATGCGTCGCAATTCATCCGCATTCAAAGAGAAATCATAATCTTTGAATGCAGATGAGAATGCCGCATACAAATCTTTGAAAGAAACGGACTCTAAAGAATGAATGATGATTCCCATATCGGACGGTGTTATGTGTTTGGATTTTCATCACTATTCTCTACGGGTAAACCGTGCTGTTTGAGAAAGCTGAGCTTATCCCAATAACCTCTTTGGAAAACTATTTTATCGTTTTGCACATGAAAGAATCCGCATCCTCGCAACCCGAGCGGATCTTTCCATTCCATGATAGCCCATTCTCCATCCTCGAATATATGCTCAACAATACAAACCATTTTTGAGGTTGCAAATTCATTTACAAACATTTCATGGATAGCTGTTTTTCCTATAACTGGGGTGTTTGCGACTTGATGGTTTATGGCATCCTGAGCGTATAAGTTTGCCAAAGCGACTGCATCGGCGGCGTTGAAGCAGTCAATCCATTTTTGTAGTATCTCTTTTGGCGTCATATTTTTCGTATCTTTTATTCTTTAATATTTAATTGTTGCTTTTTCCTCTATAAGTTAGAATTAGACATTTTTTCTAATTCCTTTTGGAAGGATCATCAAAAACAAAATTAGTATTTTTTTCTGTTTTACTGATGATTCTGTAGAAATATTCTCGTTCATATTATTGTGTCATAAGGAATGTGTCAAATAAAGCGGTTTCCACATTACAGCTTTATGGTAAAATGAGTTTAACCAACTACATAACGCAATCTGTTGTCGGTGCTGTTATCTATTTCCCATTCGTATTCTATTTAGCCCCTTATTGTGGGTATGCAGCAAGTTATCTTATCGAATTCATTCTCTTTGGGAGTCAAATATGGTTGTGCAAATGGTGGCTGACAAAACATAAACAAGGTTAGTTGGAATGTTTTTGGTATAATGTTTATAAACATAAATCAAGAAAGAGCAAATAAATTTAATAGAGGCTGCCCAAAAAGAAAGAAAGTCTTGCAATCACTCTCCTACAGATACTTGCAGAGGGGATATGATTTACTTTTAGACCTTTTGGATAGCCCCTATTAATATTTTATCTGATTCTCCGCAAACACACCTAATATTTTTAGTATATTAGCGCTCAAAAAGCAGGGATTATGAACATATTCAGTTTTACGGCTCATTTCGGTTCGGAGGAAGATTGTCGTTTGCATTTCAAGGAGCCGCTAGTGGGAAAGAGGAGGGTAAATTTTCAGCGTTGCTGGCTCCCCGTCAGCCGGATTGGGTTGCATCGCAGGGGTGTCGAAAGAGTCAACTGCGGTCCAAAGCTGTTGGACTTGGGTGAAAAGGGCGTTTATTCTTCCTATACGTTGTCGGCAGCGGGCCAAAAAGGAATACGTCCATGCCCATCGAGGTGAAACCGGCTGTGAGCGCGGGTTCAAGCATATAGCCCGACAGGCGCGTATCCTTGCCGATCACGACACGATGGCGGTGGTCACCGCGACGAAAGACACGGCCAGCCGCCATGCCGACGCGCAAGGCGGTTTCCGCCGTCATCGCGCCTTCGTTGGCTTTGCCACGAATACCGTCTGTGCCGAAATATTTGCGCACCATAAGGTCGATTATCCTGTCGTCGGGTCGCCCTCAAAGGGGACATGCCTGCTGAACCGCGAATATAGAGAAATATCCCGAATGTGCAGTTAACGAATTCTTGCGGTTTCTTTCAGCGCCGCCAATACCGCCAGCCCGTCGCGCAAGGGGCGCGGCTCGTGTGTGCGGATGAAGTCAGCTCCACCTGCGGCGGCGGCAAGCTCTGCAGCGAGTGTCGCGGCCCCGACATCCCCCGGACCACGGCCTGTGAGCGCGCGCAGAAAGGATTTGCGCGAAACAGACAGAAGCACCGGCAAATCGAAGCGCAGCCGCAATTCATCGAACCGCGCCAGCACCGAGAGCGAGGTTTCGGGAGCAGCCCCCAGAAAAAACCCCATGCCGGGATCAAGGACAAGGCGGTTGCGTTTGATACCGGCACCCGTCAGCGCCGCGATGCGCGCGTCAAAGAACGCCGCAATGTGATCCATGATGTCGCCAGCGGGTGCCTCGCGCCGATCTGCCTGCCCGTCTTGCACCGAATGCATAACGACGAGTTTGGCAGATGATTTCGCCAATTGCGGATAGAACGCAGCGTCTGGAAAACCGCGAATATCATTGAGATAGGCCACACCACGCGACAAGGCATAGGCTTGCGTCGCGGGTTGATAACTGTCGAGCGAGACGGGAATGCCATCTGCCTTGAGCGCGTCCAGCACCGGCGCGATACGCGCGATTTCTGTGTCGGACGAAACAGGCGCGGCGTCGGGATTGCTGGATGCCGGACCGAGGTCGATCACATCTGCCCCCTCGGCCATCAGCTTACGCGCCTGCGCAATGGCTGCGTCTGGCGCCAGATACCGGCCTCCATCGGAGAAACTGTCCGAGGTTATGTTGACGATGCCGAAAATGATGAGCGATTTATTCATGGGGGCTTCTATAATAATACCTAAAATCCGCAGGTAGTTAATTAGGATGTCCTTAATTCCGCAACACTATAGTTTAACATTATTTATAAGTGCCTGAGCAACAAAAAGTTGCCCAGGATTTTGCCATGTCAGAATTTTCACTTACCTT
>ONQO01000120.1 GCA_900319995.1 uncultured Bacteroidales bacterium | reverse complement strand
ATAATTATTCTTGATTTTCGTTGTTATTATCTGCGTTTTCAGAGTTTTCAGAGTTCTCGGAATACTCGGAGTTTTCGGAGTTATCTATTTCCTCTTTGGGAACGATACAACCGCTCATTAGACAGTCGTTACGTTTTTGCAGTTCAATCAGTTTGACTCCTTGTGCGGCACGGCCGGTTTGGCGGATAGTAGAAATATCCATTCGGATTGCAGTTCCGGATTTAGTCATGAGCATCAAATCATCCGCATCGGTTACTGCTTCTATACCGACAAGATGTCCGGTTTTCTCGGTGATTTCGATGGTCTTGACTCCCTTTCCGCCACGGTTGGTAACACGATAAATCGGATTACCTTCCTCATCATCGACCGGCGTACGCTTGCCGAATCCGTTCTCCGAGATAACTAAAATATTCTTATCTGTATTCTTCTCTACACAAACCATGCCAATTACGCGATCCTCGCCATCATTTTCCAAAGTAATCGCTTTCACACCGGTTGCATTTCTACCCATTGGACGCACGCCGGACTCGTTGAAACGACATACTTTTCCGTTGTACGAAGCGACAAGCATTTCACTCTTACCATCTGTTAATGTGACGCTTATCAGTTCATCGCCTTCGCGAAGACCAAGGGCGATGATTCCGTTGGCACGAGGACGACTGTAGGCTTCCAGAGTGGTTTTCTTCATCAAACCGTTTTTGGAGATAAAAATGAGATAATGGTTCTCAATATACTCCTGGTCGTTCAGGCCTTTCACATTGATGCAGGTGCGCACCTTGTCGCCTTTCTGAAGATTAATCATATTCTGGATGGCACGACCTTTCGATTGTTTATTTCCTTCCGGCAAATCATATACTTTCTGCCAATAGAGACGTCCCATTTCGGTAAAGAACATCATCGTTGAATGCATAGAAGCCTGATAAACATACTCGATAAAGTCTTGGTCTCGTGCGGCACTCGCTTTCGAGCCGATGCCACCACGTGTCTGCTGACGGAAGTCTGCCAAAGGAGTACGCTTGATATATCCAAGGTGCGAAATGGTAATAACCATATCGTCATCTGCGTACATGTCTTCGGGGTTGAACTCGGTAGCCATCTTCACAATCTTCGTGCGACGCTCATCGCCGTATTTGTCTTTGATTTCAAGCAGTTCGGTATTGATCACATCGTAACGCATCTCCTCGCTGGCAAGCAGTTCGTTCAAATGGGCAATCAGTTTTTCTATCTCTTCGTACTCCGCTTTCAACTCGTCAATACGCAAACCGGTAAGAGCACTAAGACGCATATCCACAATCGCTTTGGATTGCAGGTTATCAAGATTGAAACGTTTCTCGAGGTTCGCTTGAGCGTCGGCCGGAGTACGGCTGGCACGGATGATACGCACTACCTCGTCAATATTATCCACAGCGATAATCAATCCTTCCAAGATATGCGCTTTCTCTTCTGCTTTGCGCAGTTCGAAACGTGTGCGTCGTGTAACGACTTCCATGCGGTGCTCAATAAAATTACCGATTAACTGTTTGAGATTCAAAAGCATCGGACGTCCCTTTACAAGAGCGATATTATTTACCGCAAAACTTGACTGAAGAGCCGTGAATTTGTACAGTTTATTCAGAACCACTTGTGCATTGGCGTCACGTTTAACCTCTACAACAATACGAATATCACGCTTGGAGTGGTCGTTGATGTCGGAGATACCTTCAATTTTCTTGTCGTTAACAAGCTCTGCAATGTATTTCACAAGATCGCTTTTAACAACTCCGTAAGGCAATTCGGTAATCACAATTCGCTCACGACCGTTATCGTCGGTTTCGATATCTGCGTTCGAGCGGATAATAATACGTCCACGACCGGTTTCATAAGCATCTTTCACACCCTGATAACCATAAATAGTTCCGCCCGTAGGGAAATCCGGTGCTTTGATATGCTCCATCAAATCCTCAACAGTAATCTCCGGACAGAACTCATCGTGCATGCGCGCTTTAATATTGCTTATGTACGCGCAACAACCGTCAATCACCTCGCTCAGGTTGTGTGTCGGCATGTTTGTAGCCATACCAACCGCGATGCCGCTGGCGCCGTTCACCAACAAGTTCGGGAAACGGCATGGTAACACAACCGGTTCTTTGAGACTGTCGTCAAAGTTATTCTGCATATCCACGGTATCTTTTTCGATATCGCGCAACATTTCCTCCGCAAGTTTGCTCAGGCGCGCCTCTGTATAACGCATAGCGGCAGCACCATCACCATCGACAGAACCGAAGTTTCCTTGTCCGTCCACTAAGCAATAACGCATCGCCCAGGGCTGAGCCATACGAACCAGCGTACCGTATATACTGCTATCACCATGAGGGTGGTACTTACCCATTACCTCTCCGACAATACGTGCACTCTTTTTGGTCGGCTTGTCGGAGGTGTTGCCCAGTTCGTTCATTCCGAACAGCACACGGCGGTGTACAGGCTTGAATCCATCACGCACATCCGGCAGCGCACGGCTTACTATCACACTCATCGAGTAGTCAATATAAGAGGATTTCATTTCCTCGTCTATTTTCACGGGAATAATGTGATCATTCTTGATAATCTCGTTGTTTTCTTCCATTGTTTATTATTGTTTTATTAAATTACTTCAAAAATTGCTTTGTTTTGATTTCGAGTTTTAATTTGTATTAATCGGGCTTTTATCCTAAAAACGTGGAATTTTTAGAAGTGACCTTAATTTACTTTCTGTATGATTTTTCAATCTGCCATAATTGGGAAATTGTTGTCATGCATAGAATTTTCCATCCTATTATTCCGTGGCGCCATAAAAACACTATCCACCACATATTGGCTGTTACCTCTCCATGGCAAAGAACCCAAATAGCGCTTAAAATGCAACTTCACGCCGATGTTATCGCCTTCTATCAATTGCCTTGCCACACGTTCGTCCACCACGGAAAACTTGAACTCATTTGAATGCATAGAGCCTTGTACTTTGGCATTTTTGAATCCGGTCTGAATCATCTTTCCCTCATAAGTCTTAAAGACAAAGCCCTCTTTCTGAAAATAAATGATATCTCCTTCATCTACGCCTTCGCCATAGGGAAAAAAGAATTTAATGAAGACAAAGAGCGACAAGAGCAGAATTGCCGACACCGATGTCCATGTAATTATTTTACCTTTTTTAGTCATAATTCACATCTGTTTTATATTCTGTTTTTCGTTTTCCGATACTTAAAAACCGTTTTTTCGAAATCAAGCGCAAAATTACAACAAATTTTTGACATACGCAAATAATTTCGCATATTTTTGCATTTTTATTAAAAATCGGCAACCCTTCGATAAAAAACCAAAATGCTCTCTAATCGTCTATAAATGCCCTTTCTGACCATTTTTGGCGCTTGTACGCGCGCGACTGCACACGTAACTGCTATTTGGCATCCGGGGTATGAGAGCTGGTTTTATCCTAAACACTTTGATCACTCGTCCTGAAATAATATTTTCTCGTCCTATAATAGTTGACATTTACAAATTCGATAACTTTTAACTTTTAACTTTTAACCTGATTCTTAATAATCGTAAACTTTTCAACTACGTTCTAAAAACCTCCCAAACAGCATATCTTGCGCTACCCTTGAGCATCCCTTAGGCATATGTTGGTATAACGTCCGAATCTTAATAATCATACATTTTGGGGCATCTGCATTTTACTTTTCATCAACTTGTCTATAACGGTTTCAAGATTATATTTCGAAATATTTTCGTAATATCGTAATATTGTGGTTTAGATGATGTGATTATCTGTTCTTGAACATGTCATTTTTTAGTAAAAA
>ONQO01000121.1 GCA_900319995.1 uncultured Bacteroidales bacterium | reverse complement strand
ATTTATATGAGTTTGGTTGGCACGAACATCGTGCGTCGGGTCATTAGAAAATTGGTCTAAATGCCATATTCTATAACATTACGCAGATCCTGCCTGCTTCTTTGGTGAAGATGGAAGGATAACGGCAGATGCAGGCATAGACCTGCGCGGAGGTAACCGGTTTGCCGTCCTTACGTACATGCCAGGCATTGCGGTTGATAGCGGCGGCTATCTGGTCTGTCGTCTTTCCATGACCATCCGACATGATGGCATACGTTATCGCTTCCTCTAGTTTCATCAGTCAATCATCTATTACCCTAAATCTGCAAAGATTATCCAGTCCGGCGAATGATAGGTCAACACACCAATTACCACTATGCTACACAATATGAGCACTATCCATAGCCGCCAGTTATTCTGCACGAACGGAGATGTCCGCCAGCGTTTGGCAAGGTGGATGGCGCCAATCATACAGGCGATATAAATGACGATGTCCAGCATCATCAATTCATGCCGCACAAACACCCAATAAGAAAAGAATGCCAGGACAATAAGCGGCATCACAGCCAGTCCTCCAAGGACGGGAGCGCCTATTTCACGAATATCGCGACGACTAATTGTGAGATACAGACTCAACAACAGCATCGGATAAAAGACCATCTTCATGTGTGCCATCACACTCTCCGTCACGGGGAAGATATAGCCCATAAAATGGTTGAAGAATGGTACGTGATGCACAAAATGCATGCTTGTTCCGAAAGCTATTAGCAGTATGGCTGCTATGATTGTTTCTTTGCGTGTCATAATTGTAGTTTGTCTATTTTAAAACGTCACTTGGTTAGCAGTCAGCATTCTTTATGATGGCACATGGCATTGGGCGTTTCCGGCTCGAGTGTAGCGTGTGTGATGCCGTGTTCTGCAAGTTCGTTTTTGATATGTTCCGACACCTGCGTCCAATGCGTCAGGTCGTTCATAACGATGTGCGCGGTGAGCGCCGTTTCGGTCGTACTGATTGCCCAGATATGGATATGGTGTGCTTCTTGTACTTGCTCGTCTTCGGTCAAAAGGCGTTCTATCTCTTTGCGGTCGATACCTTCGGGGATACCATCTACGGCAAGCCGTAGGCTATCTGCTAACAGTTCCCAAGTAGAGACGAGGATGACCGCCGCGATGACAAGTGATACAATCGGGTCCACAATGTTCCAGCCCGTGTAATAGATGACAATACCGCTTATCACTACGCCTACCGAGACGAGCGTGTCTGCCAGCATGTGCAGGAAAGCGCCGCGGACGTTCAAGTCACTTTTCTGACCGTGCATCAGCAGCATAGCGGTTAAACCGTTGATGAGTATTCCTACTCCCGCTGTCCATGAGACGGCAATGCCGTTCACTTGTGCCGGTTCGCTGAACTTATGGATACTTTCAATAACGATTGCCCCAACCGCTACTAACAAGATAACGGCATTGAGCAACGAGATGAGTACCGTGGACTTGCGGTAGCCGTAAGTGAAATGGTCGCTGCTGTGCACTTTTGCCAAACGGAAAGCGACCAATACCAATAGCAGGCTGAATACATCGCTCAGATTATGCCCGGCATCACTGAGTAGCGAGAGGCTGTCCTGCCAAAAACCGACACCTGCTTCGATGAGCACGAAGAGGACATTCAGTACGATAGAGAAGATAAAAATACCGTTCAACGATTGCGCTTGGGCGGTATGATGATGGTGATGTTCGTGTGCCATAATTGTTGTGTTTCAAATTTGAGTGCAAAAGTACTGCTTTTTTACGATATTTGCAATCCCTAAAAGTAGGTATTTCATTTATTTTCTCATAAAATCATACCCCACACATGGTTTGATATAGTCCGGGAATGAAAGAGGTTGCCACTATCTGTGCTGCTGTCGCCAAATCAATCAGCGCATGTCCAACCATGATAGGTAGTGGATTACGCTTGCGGTAATAATACCAGCAGAGGATGAGCGTCAACGGCAGAAACGACAAGAAACGATACACGATGTATCTGCCGTCTAACAACGTCGGGATAAAGCAATGCTGCAAGGTTGTACTCCTTAATGGTGTGCCCCTCAATGGTGGGTGTGGTAGTAACTATCATAGTCGTTAAAATTCAAATCGTTCCAACTTCATCTGTCCGCAAGCCTCTATCTCGGCTACGTATTTCTTGAACTCCGGCGTAGCGGAGTGAAGGTCGAGCGAAGCTTGATCCTTCCAAGTTTCGCAAATCATAAACACGTCAGAGCGGGTCGCGCTCTGGAATACATCATAAGCGATGCACCCGGCATGATGGCGGGATTTCTCGGTCAGAGCTACTGCAGCACGCAGAGCGTCCTTGTACTGGTCACCATCGGTGGCCTGAAAAAAGCAATTTAAGCGTATCATAAAATTAAAGTATTTGCAAAGCAATAATAGCGCATGCCTCTGCATCGGCAAGTGCGTGGTGGTGGTTCGTCATGTCATAGCCGCAATAGCCGGCAATGATATCCAAGTTATGATGTCCTTCCGGCCACACTTTGCGAGACTTGAGCAAGGTGCAGTCGAACTCATAATCCGGATACTTTGTGTCATAGGCAGCGAAGACCGCCTTCAGACAGTTTTCGTCGAATGCCTTATTATGAGCGACGAAGGGCACCTCTCCATCCTCGATGAATGGGAAGTATTGCTTCACACGATCAATGGCCTCTGCCCATACCTCCGGGAACTCGGGCGCGTCCTTCGTGTCCGATGGGCCGAGACCATGCACATCTTGGCAACGCTGGCAATAATAGTTCGGTACCGGACGAATCAGCGAGTAATAGTTATCCACTATCTCGCCGTCCTTCACGATACATATACCAACTGAGCAGACGCTGGAAGGTTGGAAGTTGGCAGTCTCAAAATCTATGTCTACGAAGTTCTGCATCAGGCTTGAAAATCAAACTAATGATTCTATTCGTTGGTCTTTTCTATAAGTGCCACATGTCCGGTGGATTGTTGTAGGAGCACTCGTCCGTTTTGAACAATACTTGTTTCGCCGCTATACGCATTCCGCACATGCTCGCCGTCGGCGAAAGGAATCGGTATTGCTTTCGCGGTTTGCGGGTTCAAAGCGATAACTATCGTATCTTCGCCAAAGGATCGTATTACCGTAGTGGAATTCAGCATAGTCTGTTTTCCTACTCCCACTGCCGAATGATTTTTACGAAACGCGCACAACTTCCGATAGTGCGCCAAGAGCGTATCGTTAGGCGATGACCAATCATAGTCGCTACGGAATCCCTGTGCCATATCTACATTCAAAATAGCGTCAGACGTCTTACGCCCCACCTCGTCACCATAGAAGATCTGCACAGCTCCGGGGGAAAGCAAGAAACAAGTAGCGCACTTGTCCATATGCTCCATGTCTGCTTCACGGAAATAGGCATTATTTAAATAAGAGAACGGATACCATGTGTACCCTGCAGCCTGCCACACCGACATCGAATCGCTGTATGCCTGCCAAGTCTGCGCGATTGTGGTCAGGTTGCCATCCTTCGGGAAGAACATATTCACCATACTATTGAACCCATTTTCTTCGTACAACGGCAGACGGGTGATATATGCATCGTCATAGTCGCCTGTGAACATGACCTCGTCTGTCCACTTGGAAGCCGCCTGCTCGGGGTGTTTGGCACGCCAACGGTTTAGTGCCTCGTTGCAGGCATCATGCAGCTGTTTCCAACGCCAGGGATGCACGTAACCCACCACATCGCAACGGAAACCGTCGATACCAAATTCCTCTACCCACGCTGCGATAAACCGT
>ONQO01000126.1 GCA_900319995.1 uncultured Bacteroidales bacterium | reverse complement strand
ATGTGCTACAACGCGAAGGAAATATAGTAAAAAATGAAGTACACAAGTTTGTGGACCACAATTTTGTGAACAACCTGTATTTTTTTATGTTTTTAGCGCGAAAATCTTTACATCCGGCAACTTAGTCACTTGGTACTTGGTCACTTAGTCACTTTGTCACTTAGTACTTAACCTCACATTCCACACTATAACCGGCTTTGAGTTTTTGCAAGTCCTCTACTCTATTCTCGTCCAAGGCAATACGGACGGTGAGGCGTTGCTCGACCTTGACGAAGTTGCCCGTCGCATTGTCAATGGGAATGAGGGAGAACGCGCTGCCGGTGGCATCGGAGAGACTGAGAACACGGCCTTTGTACTCGATGTCCAGAACCGCATCCACATGGATAGAGACCTCGGAACCTTCGTGGATATGTGGCAGTTGGGTCTCGCGGTAGTTGGCTTCCACCCATTTCTGGTTCTCATCCACAATGCTGACCAGCGTCTGACCGGGGTTGACCAGTTCGCCGATATTGATGTCGCGCGACCCCACAAAACCCGAGTGCGTGGCGATGATGTAACAATAGGAGAGATTGAGTTCGGCTAATTCGACCGCTGCCTCTGCCAGTTTGACAGCCGCTTCCACCGCAGAGCGGTTATGGCTCGTCTCATCCGCCATACTGCGTTGCATGTCGATGGTGTGACAGATCTGTTCGTAACGTGCTTGCGCGGCAAGATAAGCCGAGTGCGTCTGGTCGGCTATCTGTTGCGAGATAGAACCCGTCCGAAGCAACTGCTCGCAACGTTTGTCCTCGCGGGCAAGATTGTCCAGATTGGCTTTCGCCTCGGCTTTAGAGGCTTCGGTTGCAGAGATATTTGATGAAGCCGTACGAACCGACGAACCGGCTTGTTTACTTTGCTGCTGGGCACGCGCCAAATCGCTCTTGGCTTGCGCCAGACGAAGACGAAACTCGCTATCCTCGATGATGACCAGCGTGTCGCCTTCGCGCACATGCTGGTACGCCTCGAAACGAATCTCCTTAATAAAACCCTACTCGATGTGCCCGAAATGAGTGAATTGCAGCACAACGTACGTTATGCCTGCAAGAAGAAGCAACACGATAACCGTGTTGTACAAATACGTGAAAATCTAGGATTTAGTCATTAGTGTAACCCATTAAAAGTTTAACTTAACCAAATCGAAATGTTGAAATCGACATTTCGATTTGAGAGCGGAGCACATCCGAGTACTTACTGCTAAAAGGCATTTTAGCACATGTACGAGGATAGTGTCCGCGAGGAATATTCTCGGGCTACAACCCTTGCCTTTACCAAGGCCAAAAGATGTACGATTTAACGATGTACGATGTACAATTGATTGTCAAAATCGGGTGCAAAATTACAAAAAAAATCCCACATATGCAAGTTTTTGTGGGATTTTTTGGATTAGAAGGAATGATTTTATTATTCAATCGTCTTGATTATTTTGGCGGGATTGCCGGCTACGACCACATCGTCAGGGATGTCATGAGTGACGACCGAACCGGCTCCAACAATCACGCGGTTTCCGATGGTAACACCCGGACAAACGATTACTCCGCCGCCCAGCCAGCAGTCATCGCCTATCCGTATCGGCAGACCTGTTTCTATGGTCTGGCGGCGCTCCAGATAATCATGCGGATGGTCGGGTGTCAGCAGTTGGCAGTTGGGCCCGATGAGCGTGTGAGCACCGATAGTAATACCTCCACCATCCAAGAATACGCCATTAAAATTGATAAACGAACCTTCGCCGATGCTAATTCGGTTGCCGTGGTCACAGCGGAATGGCGGACAAATAATCACCGAAGGATGCGCATCCGGGATGAGGGCTTTGATGCAACGGTGTAACTCGTCCATGTCCCATGCGCCGCATTGATTGAGGTCTCGCATCGCATAATACGCCCGCAGGATATTCGCCTGGACCTCCTTGTCCGTATAATCATACGGCAAGTTATGAAGCATTTTTTCGTATTCTGTCATCATTTTTTCTTGGTATATTTGGCTTTGACGATTTCGTATGAGTTACGGATGAGGTCTTTTGTAAGCGCGTCCGGCGAAGAATGCGGGTCAAGACCGATCCAGTGTTTGTGTGACTCGTTATAGGGGTTGCCGATGCAATCGTATTCAGCTTTCAGTTCATCTATCCGTTCAGGCTGGCACTTGAGTGAAATGACCTGAAAATCATTGAGATCGAAAAAACAGAACATATGTCCGCAGACATAGAAGACCAACACTCCTTCGCCACTCTTGAACATGGTGAAAGGCAGTTTCTCTTCTACATCTGAACCTAAAGAAAGGCAAAAATTCCAAATCTCTTCTACGTTCATACAAGATGCTTTAATGATTGCGCCTGCAAAGGTACAACAAAAATTGCACATGTGCAAACTTTCAGGTGTTTTTCCAAAATAAAATGAAATTTTATGTATTAAATGGGCATATGAGGCATTTATGCTCGCATAAAATGACTTATGGGCATATTTAATACAAAGCCATTAGACTTGGCGAAAAACACCTGCCTTTGTATATGCCCCGCAACACGCGACCGTAGCTTCGGAGTGGATACCCTTTAGGGGCGTGCCGACGATACAAAAAAATCCCACATTTGCAAATGTATGCAGGATTTTTTGTTTATAAAGGATGATTTTGTTATACAATCATCTTAATCAGTTTGGCGGGATTGCCACCAACGATGGCATTAGCAGGCACATCTTTCGTCACTACAGCCGCAGCTGCCACGACCGCATTCTCGCCAACTGTCACCCCCGGCAGGATAGTTGCTCCTGCTCCGATCCACGCGTTCTTACAGATACGAACTGGCTTGCAAATCAAGATCTGACGGTCGTGGAGGTCGTGATTGTTGCTGATAAGCTGCACGTTCGCGGCAATCATCGCGCCGTCCTCAATGGTGATTCCGCCGCGCGACATCATCAGACAATCCGGCATAATCATGACGTTTTTGCCGATGTGTACCATGTCAAAGCACACACCTTTGAGAGGCGGTTGAACCATACTGCCTTCACCGAGGTTGTCTCCGAACAACGCTTTGGCAGCCTCTTGCTTTTCAGCAGAATAAGGCATACAATTATTAAAACGATGCAACAAAGCGCCTTGTTGCATATACTTTGCCTGTTCCTCCGGCGTTGTCAATCGCATATCAACTCTAAATTCTTCCATAATTATCAAATATTAAGTCCTTTAATCCATTTTTCTACTTTTGCTTTGTTCGCGCGCACCTCGTGGCCGTAGATGCTGAAACCGGGCTTCACGTCGGCGTTCGGGTACGCTTTGCGGATGTCGCTCATCACATTGCCAAGACCGCTTCCTTCGTGCGTTGTGAACGGATAAATGGTCTTGCCGCTCAGGTCGTACGTGTCGAAGAACGTAAACATCACTTGCGGGTAAGTGCCCCACCAGATCGGTCCGCCGATGAAGATGATGTCGTAATTAGAGACCGCTTCGCTCAAAGAAGAAAGACCGCTACCGCTCAAAGAAGAAAGCTGTCCTTCAAAAGCAGGACGTTCGTCGTTGCGGGCTTCCTCTTGCGCCAGTTCGGTCAGCGGTGTATAAGCCATTCCGTCGTATTTGTGGGTCACGATTTCAAACTGGTCTGCTCCGGTCAGGTCGCTGATGTAGTCCGCCACGATCTTTGTGTTTCCCACTTGGATGTTTCCCACAGAGTAGTTCTCTCCGGCATGAGAGAAGAATACTACCAAACATTTGTGATTTGTCATTTGTTCATTTTTGTTTTGCGCGTTGCAGCCTGTGAATGTAAGTACCGCAAGCAAGGTGAATAAAATCTTTTTCATAACCATCATTTTGAATTGCGGTGCAAAATTACTGCTTTTTCTTGAATTATCCCTTACACAATTTACGGCATTTTTTACACATTTCGCAGAAAAAGCATTTTTCCCTCGTTGTACCCTCCGTCACACACCCTCCTCTTGACCAACCGATGACCGAGAGACGAAACACCAAAAACAGCATGAAAAATGGAAATTTTTGTGATTGTAACCGAAAAAATGCCCTTTTTCCGGATTTTGACATTTGGAAATCGCGGTTTCCAAATCTGACATGGACACATATTTATCGCACTCTGCGTGTCGGAGACGATACAGCTATCCGCTGGTATCTGGGCGAGGCGTACCCCGATGCCACTTTCCAAACCATCACTCCCGACAACTATCAGGAGTTTGTTTGAAATTTGGAGGGAAAACCCTCCATTTTTTTGTGACCTTTATTATTTGGCGTTCCCTCCATAGTTCTGCAGATCATTCTCTCCAGAGCTACGTCGGTCGGGCTTTGCAGGGGTTCACAAGTTCCGCATTTGTACCAAATACCATAGCCCTTCCAATCCCTAACGCGAAATTAGCTTATTCCTCGAACTGCTGACGATGCTTCATGATAGTCGGCAGGTTCTTGGATGCCCACGCTGTCAATTCTTGCACGATAGGTACCAGT
>ONQO01000122.1 GCA_900319995.1 uncultured Bacteroidales bacterium | reverse complement strand
AGGGGGAAGTCACTGTGACTTCAGACGGACAGTCCGTCAGCATCAATAAACCTCCGGTGGACATCACCATCGGTGATCCTTCCGCTGCAGCAGACAGACAGCAGGTGGAAGAGAATCCGACAGGAGACAGCCATAAATACGTATTAAATACGAATCCTTCCCGGAAGAGAATCCATCGTCCGGACTGCCGGAGCGTACAGGATATCAAACAGGAGAATTTCCAGTACTCAGATAAGACGCTGGAAGAACTGATCGCGGAAGGGTATACCCCCTGCGGAAACTGCCATCCGCAATAAAACGGAACGTTAGCATAAGTCGATTAATCAGTTGGAAAAGGGGACAGAAAAGATGAAGTATTGCTCGAACTGCGGGCATCCCATGGAAGATCACGCCCGTTACTGCTCCAATTGCGGACAGAGAACGACGGATCGAATCGATGTGAGTAATAATAAAGTGGAACCGGCAACGGAAGAATGGAACTATGGCGAAAACACGTTTGCCGATGTACAAAACACCTCTTCGACAGTAGATCGCAAAGGAATGCGTATCGCCTGCTGGTCGGTCGCCATACTGGGCATCTTCAGTATGGTCATGGCTTTCACGGATGATTATTCCATGATGGCAATGACTGCATTCTGTCTGCCATTGGCAGGGATGTTCTATATCCTTTCCAAGACGCCGAAGAAAAGCAAATTCCTTCTAGGTGCAAAATCCGGCATCAGGAAATCGCTGTTTGTCACATTCTGTATCGTTTTGTCGTTCATCTGCATTTTGCGACCGTCAACGGACGGTTTTGCGGAGCAAAACGGACGCGATGCGTAGCGTAGCGGACGCAGAGCGGATCCTACCGCACTCAATATAATCATATAAGTATACATATCCAATATAATGATGCTTGTCACTGTTATGTGGCAAATATTATTAAGGAGGATGATGTATGCTAGATTACAAAAACATCATTGTCAAACGGTATGCGCTGGGTTTGTCACTAAAAGAACTTGCAGATGAATTCAACGCAAGCAAATCTGGGGTTGGAGATTTTCTCAAAGCGTTTGAGGCCTGTGAGAACATCTCGTATCCTCTTCCGGCCGGAATTACCAATTACGCTATCGGAGAAATCGTTTATGGTCACGCTCCAGGCGAAAACAGGAAGAGTCTCTCCTATGAGCAGCCGGACTTTGAACACGTGTTCCAGCAGATGAGCACCCGAAATAATATGACTCTTATCTATCTATGGAATCGGTACAAAAACGACTGTGATGTAAGAGAAGTTAAGCCATATCAGTATCGGCAGTTTTGTGACCTTTATTCAAAATGGTGCGAAGAGAATTATGAAACCCTTCACATTCAGGCTGTTATTGGTCAAAAAATGGAGGTGGACTTTGCCGGTAAGACGTTCAAGATCATAGACAAGGACACCGAAAAAGAGGCGGATGTTGTTGTTTTTGTCGCAGTGCTTCCATACTCACAGTACATTTATGCAGAAGGAATGCTTTCCACCAAAGAACCGCAGTGGATAGAGGTCAATAATCATGCATTAGAATATTTCGGTGGCGTGCCTACCATTGTCGTATGCGACAACTGTAAGCAAGCTGTTATTACTAACAAAGATTGGATTGAGCCAGATCTCAACAAAGACTATGCTGAGTGGGCAGAACATAATCACACCGTTATTCTGCCTGCAAAAGTAAAAAAGCCAAAATACAAGAGTTCCGTAGAGAATGCTGTCGGTGTTTTGGAAAAAGGTCTTTTTCATGACCTGGAAGCGAATCGTTACTTCTCCATCGACCAGTTTAATTCAGACCTCTGGCGTAAGCTTGAGGAATTAAACCATAAAAGCTTTACCAAAAAAGAAGGCAGCCGTTATGAGTATTGGCAAGAGGAACGATTGGAATTAATGCCGCTTCCCTCCATGCAATACCAGTACATGGAGAGAAAAACGGCAAAAGTGTCTGGCGACTTCCACATTCGCTTCGACAACGCTTATTATAGCGTAGATAAAGCGTACTTGCATAAAAAAGTAATCGTCTCAGCCAATACAGATACTGTCATTATTTCGTCGCTTGAAGGCGAAGTGATTGGCATGCACCAGAGAGCAACCCGTCGTGGTGAGTGGAAAACGGATCCCAGCCATGTTCCTTACAACTACAGGCAAATATCCGAATGGAATGCCACGTACTTTATGAAAAAAGCCATGACGGTTGGTCCATATACTGTTAAGGTCATTCATCATGTATTGCAGAGCCGAGAACATGAAGTTCAGACATATCGCCTTTGTGTAGGTATTTTAAACTTCACTAAGAAGTATAGCCGGAAAGCCTTGGAGCAATGTTGCAAGATTGCCTATGACACTAAGCATATGTCATATACCTTTATCAAGAATACCATCGGTGTCGTTGCCGATGAAATCGGTCCGGAGGGATTTAACACCACTGCCAATGATGAGCGAAACAAGGGAGCGTTTGTAATGGATCCACATGTTGGAGACATTGAGAATCTTCTGTCAAAAAGCAGCAAACTCCAGGAGAAGGAGGTGCTGACCGATGCGGAAAAATGACCGGATAGAAGATATCGCCAGTTGTCTTCAAGAGTTGAAACTGTCAACCATGGCAGATGCCCTCCAGAATCTTTATCACTCCAAGCGCTTCGATGAGGTGGATCATGTCACTCTGCTTGATGAAATAATTGGCGCAGAGTATGATGCCAGAGTGTCCCAACAATTTGAGAACAGGCTTAAACGAGCAAAGCTGTATGGTAGTCCACAGTCCATTGAGAACTGCCGAGACTCTACGGAACGTTTTTACCTTCCTAAAGATATTACTTCCACGTTGGCGACATTGGACTTTATTCAAGATGGGTTGAACATATGTATTCTAGGTCCATCAGATAGTGGCAAATCATATCTTGCGCGTGCTCTAGGCGTTCATGCATGTGTAAAATACCGAGTTTGTTATCATCATTGTGAGGAATTTCTAGAGTCATTAGTGGCGCTAAAAAAAGCAGATTACCAGAAATATCAAAAGAAAATCCGGCATTATATGAAGCTGGATTTGCTGATCCTAGACGATTTCTTGCTCCATACTATTACCGACGAACGAGAAATTAAGGTTCTCTTTGAAGTGATGGAGAAACGAAGTGAATTATCTAAAAGTACAATTGTTTGTTCTCAAAGGGAGCCAAGCAGTTGGGCTTCGATGATTCTCAATGACGAAGTCTCTGCCAACTCAATTTTAAAGCGTGCGACAAAGCATTACACAGTAGTTATTCAACCACAGAATTAATCGGAATTAGGTGCGTTTTAGGGCGTCCGTTTTGTTTCGCACAGCGTCCGTTCTAAAACGCATCAACGTCCGTTACGTTTCGCAGATTGCAGTTCATCCTCTTTATGGTATTAATCGATGAGTACGATGAGCCCGTAACGGAGCAGACACAGCAACTGGAAGAGGTGGTTGAAGAAAAGGAGGAGAAATCAACCCCCAAACCGAAGAACACGAAGGCAGCTAAGCCTTCCGAAACACCAACACCAACTCCTACACCTTCACCCACGCCCACACCCACACCGACACCTACTCCGACACCTACTCCAACCCCAACACCGGTACAGCCGCAGCCATGCTCCTGCTGGGAGCCGTTTCCGCCGCAGCGACAGCGGTGCTTTACAGGAAGAAGAACTGAATCCTATAACCGTATAACCGACGCCGTCCG
>ONQO01000123.1 GCA_900319995.1 uncultured Bacteroidales bacterium | reverse complement strand
GGCGTCCTGGGAGTCAAGATATTACGTAAATCTTAAAAATCGTATATTTTGGCTGTTCAAAACCGCTATTTTAAAACCTCGTTAAAAGGTCGTTAAAACCTCGTTAAAACTTCGTTCCGGTCAGCATGGTCAAAAATCTTAAAAAAATATAATTTTTTTTCTATTTATTTGCGTATATGCAAATTTTTTTGTAACTTTGCAGCCGAATTGTCATAAATCAGCTTATACGCTTATGATGAACGAAGATAAATACAACTTTGTCAAGATATTCGAGCGCTCTTTGCGTGAGAATTGGGAATCGGAGGCAGTCACCGATTACGGGACAGATGTGACCTTGACCTATGGTCAATTGGCCATCAACATCGAAAAACTGCATATCCTGTTTAAGGAGTGCGGAATCAAGAAAAATGACAAGATTGCTGTGATGGGCAAGAACAACAGTAACTGGATTGCAGTATATCTGGCGACCATTACCTACGGAGCAATCATAGTGCCCATATTACAGGATTTCCGAGCGAATGACGCGATTCATATTGTGAATCATTCCGGAGCCAAGTTGTTGTTTATCAGCGATATCAACTGGGAGGGAATCGATCTTGACCAGATTCCGAAAGTGTTGGCAGCAATCAGCCTGAACGATTGGCATCCTATCTCGTTGGCTTTAGACCCGAAGAAGATTAATTTCGATGCCATCGCTCAGAAATATAAACAAAAGCATCCGGAGGGTTATTGGGCTCAAGATCTGCATTTTGATGAGCGTTCGAATGAGGAAATCGGTTCAATCAACTATACGAGTGGAACGACGGGTTTCAGCAAAGGTGTCATCATGCCGTTGAACGGTTTGGCGGGCAATATCCGCTATGCGATGGACAATCAATTGGTATCTCGCTCCAGCCGTCACGTGACGTTCCTTCCTTTGGCACATGCTTATGGTTGTGCATTCGATTTTCTATCCTGTTTGGCAGCCGGAGGTCACACATGGCTCGTCGGCCGAACTCCGTCTCCGAAGATTCTGCTGAAAGCGTTCTCGGAAATCAAACCGACTATCATCTTGTCCGTGCCGTTGATATTGGAGAAGATATACAAGAAGATGATTGTTCCTCAAATCCAGAAAGCGCCTGTCAGTTGGGTACTTAAGGTGCCATTCTTGGATGAGATAGTGTGTGCGAAGATCCGCGAGCAGTTGGTGCAAGCATTCGGCGGCCAGTTCCGTCAAATGATCATCGGCGGTGCGCCGTTGAACCCGGAAGTGGAGGCGTTCTTATACCGAATCAAGTTCCCGATGTCAGTTGGTTACGGCATGACGGAATGTGCTCCGCTGATTTGTTTCACTCCTTATGACGAGGGTTCACGGTTGTATTCATGCGGTCGTCCGTTGCCCGGAATCATGGAAGTGAAGATCGTTGATCCCAATGCAGAAGGTATCGGCGAAGTGGTTGTGCGCGGAGAAAACACGATGATCGGCTATTACAAGAATCCCCAAGCAACGAGCGACAGTTTTACATCAGACGGCTGGTTGCGAACAGGTGATTTGGGTCTGCTTGACGAAGAAGGTTTCCTGTATATAAAGGGTCGCTGCAAGACGATGCTCCTTGGTCCGTCCGGGCAGAATATCTATCCGGAAGAGATAGAAGCGAAAATCAATAATATGCCGTATGTGCTTGAATCTCTGGTTCTACAGCAAGAAGATAATCGTTTGGTGGCCTTGATCTGTCCGGATTATAACGAGGTGGATGCAGATGGTTTGACGCGTGAGCAGTTAGTGGCGAATCTGGAAGAAGCACGCAAACAGGTTAACTCCGAGTTGGCGGCATATGAGCAGATATCCATCGTCAAACTTTATCCGCATGAGTTCGAAAAGACACCCAAGAAGTCAATAAAGAGGTTCCTTTATACATCCATGGTGTGAGTTGAAGAGTGAAAAAAGAAAGATGAATCTTTGTATTGACCAAGGAAATAGCAGAACGAAAGTGGCGTTGATGACGGACGAAGGTAAAATTATAAAGGATTTTATCTATAAGTCTTTTGCGTCCGCAGATGTAGAGCGACTGTTTGACTTGTATGAAATAACCGATTCGATTATCAGTTCGGTGGTAAACATAGAAGCAGCGGTTGTAAATACATTGCACCGCCGTTCCCAACATTTCGTGCTGTTCGACCATAACACCCCGGTTCCGATTATCAATACGTACAACACTCCGGAGACACTTGGTCAGGACCGTTTGGCAGCCGCAGTAGGCGCAAAAAGTATCTGCCCGAACGAGAATCTGCTGATAATAGACGTCGGCTCCGCCATAACGTACGATTTTGTTTCTTCGAAAGGCGAATACATAGGCGGTAACATAGCTCCGGGTTTGAAAATGCGTTTTACGATGTTGCAGCGCATGACGAAAAAACTGCCGTTAGTGGAGGTGGAGGAGAAAGAGCTGATTCCGCTTTTCGGTAAGAACACGCGTGACGCGATAGCGGCCGGTGTGATACGAGGTGTGGCATATGAGGTCAAAGGATATATGCGTACCTTGCGCGAGAAAATGCCTCATTTCCGGACGTTCCTTACGGGTGGAAACGCTCCATACATATTAAATAACGTGCGCACGTCGCGTAGCGAGGAACGAGAGTTACAATATGAAAAACATTTGGTTCTCAAGGGCCTGAATACAATATTGACATACAATAAAAAATGACGGAAAAACCGTTATGACGAAATACTGAATGAATAAAAGAAAGACCATATTATATATATCAACTCTGCTGATATGTCTAGGATTATGTGTACCTTTATCGGCGCAAAACATGACCAGTTCTCCTTATTCGCGTTACGCATACGGAGATTTGAATGAGAACGTCCCAGCCGGCTATCGTGCAATGGGTGGAGTCGGGTTTGGAATGCGCAGCAACCGCGCTATTAATCCCGCCCAACCGGCTTCATACACGGCTTGTGATACGCTGACGTTTATGTTTGACATAGCCGCGAGTGCCAGTTGGAGCCATTACAGGGACGCTGGCGGCGTGAAGAACAAAGGAAACGGAAACCTGGAATACGTAACGATGCAATTCCCGCTCTACAAACGCTGGATAGCAATGTCGTTAGGATTGCAACCCTTCAGTTCCGTCGGCTATTCGATTGATATGGCGGATTCTATTCCCGGCGTGGCGCATTTTACGAAATCGTACGAGGGCGACGGTAATATCAGCCAGGTGTACGGAGGTTTGAGTTTCAATATTTGTAACTGGTTTGCGTTGGGAGCCAATATCTATTACATGTGGGGCGACCTTAATCACATGCGTACTTTGGTGTTCAAGGAATCCGATATCAACCCGACGATAGAAAACGAGAATTTAGGCGTGAGCAGCATGCGTTTGCGCTATGGTGCACAGTTTTTCCATACATGGAACAATCATAGCATCAATCTTGGCGCGATATTTGAGAACAAGATGAAGCTGAACAGCGAATTGATAGTAATCAATACGGAATTAAGCGATTCCATAGAGATATACAGAGATGCGTGGCAAGTGCCGATGGTGTGGGGTGTAGGAGCCAGTTACAACTGGGCGAACCGCCTGACAATCGGTTTCGACTATGAGCGTCAGTGTATGGCAGATGCTTTGTATTGCGGTCTTCCGGGCAGCG
>ONQO01000124.1 GCA_900319995.1 uncultured Bacteroidales bacterium | reverse complement strand
AAAGTACTTTTTTGCTTAATCCGGAAAAAATATTTGCGTATTCCAAAAAAAAATTGTACCTTTGCGCCAAAATATGTTCAGACCATGAGAAAATTGTTTATTATTCTATCTGTCACCTTGTGTGTGGCTGGTTGCAAGCAAAGCAACAGCATTACTTCCCTTATTGCACACTCAAATCCTATTATGCCCATCCGCATGAGTTCAGACACAGCACACATCGTGCTCACGGATTATGTGCCCGTACTATACGGAGATACGGCTTTATGGGACGGACTCCAGTGGACAACAGGAAATGCATTGGAGTGCCGTAATTTCATCGGGACACCGCAAGTAGTTCGTGAAATGGAAATCATCAATCACAACAAATCCCTACATGCCCTTTCTTTCCAAGACAAAAGTGGCAGTTTCGCTATTCCCGTTCTTCCGGCAAAGCCTGTACGGCAGAGTCTGGTTTCTTTGGGATATGAGGATAACAAACTCCATGTCGGTTTTTGTGATGAAGTAGCGAACCCCAGTTTTGAAACCTTTGTCCAAAACACACTTATCGACCATACATTATGGAAGCCGGAGGAAGACGGCTCTTGGACATTAGATCTCTCTTCGCTGGATTCCCAATTGGCAACTTTTAGCGGCAGGGCTTATCTTCGAATCTTTGCAGAAGACGATACATGGCTTTATAATGATCTACTTCTACCTCTTCAGAATGGCAAAATTGTCAACGATGTCTCTCTTCTCAACCGTCACGACCAACAAACCCAAGTACTCTACTCCATTCTGATTGACCGTTTCAACAATGGTAACACCGCCAATGACTGGAAGATGAACAGCCCCGAGGTACTTGACATAGTGGATTATCAGGGCGGCGACATAGCCGGTATTACCCAGAAAATAGAAGACGGTTATTTCGACCTACTCGGCGTAAACACGCTGTGGATCAGTCCAATCACACAAAATCCCTGGGACGCGTGGGGATGTTACCCATTCGCCAACGGCAACAAATACGACTCCACCAAAACATATACCAAATTCTCCGGTTATCATGGTTACTGGCCTATTTATGCAACCGTTATTGACTCCCGTTTCGGTACATCAGACGAACTTCGTACGCTTTTGAGTACAGCGCACGCGAAAGGAATGAATGTGGTATTGGACTATGTAGCCAATCATATGCATATCAACTCTCCCACCCTCCAGTCCCATCCCGACTGGCACACCGATTCTATCCTGCCGGACGGAAGGCGTAATTTTGAGTTATGGGATGATGCACGGCTGACTACATGGTTTGACAAACATATCCCCACCCTTGATTTGGAACGTCCGGAAGTGTGCGAAGCGATGACTGACAGCGCGTTGTATTGGTTGGAGAACTATGATCTGGATGGTTATCGTCACGACGCCTGCAAACATATCCCCGAAGCCTATTGGCGTATTTTGGGACAAAAAATAGCAACCCGATTCCCTAATCGTCCTATATGGATGATTGGAGAGACATACGGAAGTCCGGAGTTAATCGGCAGTTACGTCAAACCAGGAATGCTCAACGCCCAATTCGATTTCAATGTCTATTTTACAGCACGAGAAGCGTTATGTGGTTATACGGACATGGACCAGATTGTAGCCAACGAACTGACCTCTCTTGCCACGTACGGAGGTCATCACACGATGGGTAACATTTCCGGCAACCACGACCAAATACGCTTTGCCTCCATCGCCGGAGGCGCCATCGACATACATAGCCAAGGCAAAGAAGAAGGCTGGACTCGTGAGATAGGTATAGGTGATGCGGAAACTGCTTACAAACGTGCGTTGCTGCTTGAAGTGCTCAATATGACTCTTCCCGGTGTTCCTTGTATCTATCAGGGTGATGAGTATGCAGAGGTTGGAGCCAACGACCCTGACAATCGGCATATGATGCGTTTTGAGAAACTGAACGATCAGGAAAAAGAGATGCGTTCCAAAGTGGCAGAACTCATCCATATGCGCCGCAACTCCATGCCATTGCTTTACGGCGATTTCATTCCGCTGCAAAGCAACGCCGACGAGATCTCTTTTATGAGAGTTTATCTCGGAAAGAAAGTGACCGTCACTATCAATCGTAAAGAATTAACCTATAAAATTTCAGAAGAATGAAAACATTAATTAACGGTGTTTCCGCCGCTTGCAAAATGAGTTTGTGTTTCGTATTGGCTGTTTTTGCCGTGAGTTGTTCCAAACAGCCGATTATCAAAGACCAAGCCAATTTGCGTCACCCGTTATGGGCCTATGACGCTACCATCTACGAATTAAACACCCGTCAGGCGACGCCTGAAGGTACGTTTGCCGCTGCGGAAGGATTGCTGCCTACTCTACGCGAGAACGGAATAGACATTATTTGGGTCATGCCCTGCCAACCTATCGGTCAAATTACTCGGAAAGGAACGCTTGGCAGTTACTACTCTATTATCGACTACTGCGCCATCAACCCTGAGTTTGGAACCCGTGCTGATTTTGAGCATTTTTTAGCCGCTGCACACAAGAAAGGTTTCAAAGTGATTCTGGACTGGGTAGCCAACCATACTGCGCCGGATAGCGAGTGGACTAAGAATGAAGGCTGGCACTATCGTGACAGTCTCGGTAACCTAATGGTTCAATACGATTGGACGGACATCTCCAAACTGGATTATCATAATCAGGACATGCGTGACGAAATGCTCAAAGCAATGCATTGGTGGATGGACACGATCGGTATAGACGGTTTCCGTTGCGATGTAGCAGGTGAAGTGCCGACTGATTTCTGGAATTGGGCGATGAGCGACTTACGGCTTACCCATCCGGATATGTTCACGTTGGCAGAGGATGAAGACAAAGCGAATGAATTGACAGAAACGGCATTTGATATGTACTACGGATGGACTCTACATCATATTATGAATGAAGTAGCTCAAGGTAAAAAAGGAGTGCAAGATTTGTGGGATTATTTTGCGAAAGCAGATACAACGGTTCGTGCCGATGCTATTCGCATGAATTTTATCACTAATCATGACGAGAACAGTTGGAACGGAACGGAGCAAGAGCGTATGGGTGAGGCAGTGCCTCTATTCCAAGCATTCTGCTATGTAGTACCGGGTATGCCGATGATCTACACCGGTCAGTTGAGCGGTAATCACCATCGTTTGGAGTTCTTCGAGAAAGATATGATTGACAAAGACGAGGCATATGCGGAAGCGGATTTGTACCATTTATTGAACGGTCTGCGTGAGCGCAACAAATCGCTATTCAGCCCGGAAGCAGGTGCTCCGATGGTTCGCATCGCAACGGATAATGAGAAAGTGTTTGCCTGCGTTCGTCAGAAAGAAGGCCGCTGGCATACCAACACCGTGATAGCCGTGATGAACATGAGCGGCGAAGAGCAAACAGTGATGCTGGATCTGGCCGGGTACGAAGGTACCTACAAATGCCTCTGCGGCAAGAAGCACAAAATAGAAACGGCGCAAGAGTTCACCCTCGCGCCGTGGCAGTTCAAGATTTTTGAACGCTAAACCATAGCTCCGTTGACTTGAATCACTTGTCCGGAGACATAGGAGGAAAGGTCGCTCGCTAAGAAGAGAGCGACCTTTGCTACTTCTT
>ONQO01000131.1 GCA_900319995.1 uncultured Bacteroidales bacterium | reverse complement strand
AGGCTTTTGCAGATCAAGGTTGGTTAGCATTTCGCGTATTTGCGCCCGTGAGAGTTTGCCCCATTGCCCGGTTTCTACTAATTCCAAAATCCGATTACCTGTTAGTGTTAGTAGGTTGGTTAGTACGTCATTGATACGCTTTGCGTTTTTACCGGAGGACAAAGATGGGAATATTCTGGAGACGAAAGACTGCAAGATCTTCGGGCAGCCGTCGACAATGAAGTCATGGGTTCTCCTGAACGCGGACGGCGTGCTGTATCTTTATGATATCGACGACTGTTGAGTACAGAGTGAATGAAAGCTCTGAGATTGGGATTGTGGTAATCAGTCTTCGTGCACTTCAGCATCCGGGTCATAGATCTCGATACTATCTCCCCTCTTGCCCGGAGGATCCAGCCAGCTTCCGTCTTCATTCCTGATTGCCGGTAAAAAGATTCGTGTTTCTCCTTCGGGATCCGGATGGATGTCCATCTCCACGTGTTCCCGGAACAGTCCGGAGGCACGGGCCAAATGGACACTCGCCTGGAGTCTGTCCGCCATTTTCTGATTATCATCCCGGACAACATCGGACCAAAATATTTTGGTCTCGGTCGCTGTCAGTACTCTTGTTTCAGATAATTGGTCTTGTAGGGTACGAATATACTTAATAATGTTATCATTTGTTAGCAGTCGGCTTGCTTCCTGTCTTGCAGAGGACACGCTGTATCCTGCGGCGGTCGCAGCACGTTCACCGCAGCCGCTTGCCGCATACTCTTCTGCAAAGCGTCTCTGGCGCAGGTTCAGTCCATAATCGTCTCTCAAATTCACTTCACTCCTCTCTGTAACATGAGCGGGCATCTCAGAAAGCCTGCAGATGCCCGCAGTGTAGACAATCGTTAATAAACGAGCTAAGAGCTCAAGTGCTCCCAGAATCCCCTTGAATCTGGTGCCCCCACCCTGTCAACCAGCCCCAAACGGACGTCGACGGTCGCTTTCGACTAACACCGAAGCGGAACGGCTATGAGATGGGGTGGGCTAGAATGGGTTGATGTAAACTAACCTACGTGGTACAAGTCTACAGAGGTTCACTCCCCATTTCTTCCATTCCCAAGTACCAGCCTCGATACTCCTCGTAGCTCATTGGCTGTTCCTCTCGGCTCCTGCAGCCTGAGCAGTACCCAGCATACTTGCGTTGGATAATCCCATCTTTCCATCCCTCACCGTCACTGTCAACACGGGGACAATATGACTCCCAAAGGGTTTCTGCCCTTACCCGGTCGGCTAGATCCCCCAAGCTGTTAAAGTCGGCTTCATAATACAAATTTTGCCCTCTGGCAAGCGCAGCCATCAAGACAGCCGCTTTCGCCTCGGCGCTGAGCTTTTGGAGGGTTGGCACCATATCAAAGTATACAACGACACCCGGCCTCTGTTTTTCCTTAGATTTTCCCGCCATTACTTCTCCCTCCCGTGAATTTCAAGCAAAGCCTGGACGTTCACATAATATGTGTTACCGCTTTTTAGGTGTGGGACTGTGCCGTCCTTACACCCAGCCCTCAAAAAAGATTGACTCAGTCCCGTAATTCGACATGCAGCTGGTATACGCTGAAATGGTGCATCATCGCTGATCTTTGCGACTCGTGGCATCTTGCGCTCCCTCCTTTGCTCGTTCGGCACGACGTTCCCAGTAGCGATGGTTGATTTCGCGGATCTTCTCTTTGTTGCGTGCGCGGTACTCACGATAGTATTGATTTCGCACTTCACGGATAGTTTCGCTGTTGACGGTTTGATGTACTTTCATGTTTCACTTCCCTCCTATTGGGCAATGGTTTATTTTATCTTGCATTTTCTTAGTCTTAGTGATATTATTGACTAAGATCAAGGCAATGGTAAAGTAAAAGATGAAATTTGTCAATTGCAAATTAGTTACAATATAATACTTGACTAATTATTTGCCGATTGAAAGGAAGTTTGCTTATGAGTCAGAGAAAAATAGTCAATATACAGATTGAAAAACTGAGGAATGAGCACCTTCACCTCACACAGGAAGAGTTTGCAGAGCGCTTAGGTCTTGAACGCAAGAAAGGTCGCTCGACCGTTAACAATTGGGAGCAAGGAGCTGTGCAAGTTAAATCAGATGATCTGCGTAACATAGGAGCTACATTCAATGTAAGTGTTGACTATCTCCTTGGTCTCGCGCAGTTTCCAACGGTTGAGCCAGACATAAGAGCAGCGCAAAAAATAACGCGCCTATCCGAAAAAGCTGTTGCTAATATCCATCGGCTTGATAGCGTTGATCTGCTTACACGTTTGCTGGAAAACGACGATTTTATTCAATTGCTAGATGATGTATCAGCACTGGAAGGCAGGACGGCTAGTGTAAAGAGTGATTGTTCATATATAAAAGAACTAGAGGCACAGCAAGCTGTAATTGGAAAGCCAAAGGTAATAAGTACAATGGACGATTTGTCCGATCCTGTAGAGCAAGAAAAGAAGCGTTTACAGGTGGAAATAAGCAGTAACTATGATTCTCTATATACTGAGTATGCTCTTTTTCGAGGGGAGATCCAAGATATTGAGACAGCTTTCTCAAAGGTTATCTCTTGCATCGCAGATACAAGTACAA
>ONQO01000138.1 GCA_900319995.1 uncultured Bacteroidales bacterium | reverse complement strand
ATAACTTCCGCCGGCACAACTACCGCTTCCGCCTGCATAAGCATAAGTTACCGTAAACTCTTGTTTCCAAACGGCATAAACGGTCTTGTTTGCTGACAGAATGATGTTGTGAGTTGAACCTGCTGCATATTCTACGGTATTGTTGTCGTCATCGGACCAACCCATGAAACGATAACCGTCTTTTGTCGGAACAGTATTCGGTATCGTTACCGTGCGCGCAGCTGCATCGCCTTCGCAACTAACATATGCGGGAGTCGTTGCAATACTTCCGCTTCCTCCCTTAAGGTCAAAACTTAACTCATAGCAAGGAACCCAGTGGGCATTCCAGTTCTTGGTGTCTGTATGCGTCTGCGCCAAATCTATACGGAAGAAACCTTTTGTATTTGCATCAGCACCGGCATTGATGCTGGTACCACGCCAGTTATCGCCGCTTCCGCTCTTGACACCCATCGTCGTCATTGCTCTGCTGACACTGTTATCCGAAGCAACACCTCCGGCAGAACCTGTATATAGGTTCACTTGGAAATTGCCGCTGATGTTCGTACTGGTCAGCGTAATGACATCTGTCTCTTTGTATTGTGCGCCGTCTAATCCGGATGTCGCATTATGCATCTCAAGATTCGTGCTGCCGAGTTTGAATACATATCCTGCCGGATCAAATCCGACATGGCAGTTATTCCAACTATTATCGGACCAGATACGCAATGTTCCTACTGCGCCGGTTGCAGCACCAACCGTCTTGCGCCAACCGTCACCATAATTCTTTGAATATTCAAAGTACATCTCTGCTGCCCATGTCTGAACAGAGGAGCGACTACTTGTTCCCAAAGAATTCACGAACTCATCTTGATAACCAACAAAGAATTTCGTATCGGAAGGAATCACATAGTTCTCTATTTTCCATGTTGTAGAGCTTCCTTCTTGCGTAAAGCAAGTACGCGTATTAGTAGTCTTAACCGCTTCATCTGTTCCGCTGCCAGTGTGGAAAGAGAACCCAGTACAAGAACAGCTGGTAGCGTAATCGCTGTACGTTGCAGGAGTACCGGCATTGGTTTTCTTGAGAAGAACAATATTGTTGTGTGTACCACTAGAATATGTACGAATTGTTGTCCCATCGTAGTCGTAAATAGCGACGTAAGTACCCGAGTTATCATATCCATGATATCCCCAATGTGCTGAGTTGCTATAAAACCAATAATCTTGAGCAGATACGTTCCATGCTAAACTTCCTTCAGTTCTGGCTGTGCAGTACAAATATCCATGTTCTGCATTATACATGTTCCATCCATCACCATTTGCACTCAGTGTTAACTCGCAGGCACCAACCGGGGCTGATTCACTAAACGAACCGCTTAATGAACTCGAGAATTCTCCCGCGGTTAATTGTCCACGCCCGTCTGAAATAGTACCATTGAAGACTTTCTTATTACTGAGACATACAATGTATGTTCCAGCAGTTACCGATCCAAATGATGTTACTTCCCAAGTCGGAGGAGTTCCGGCATTTGTTTGAATGGCAAACACAGCATAGAAATCTTCATCGGTGGTCAGCGACTCGCCTGAGGAAACAAAAGTCGGAGGGTTGGAAGCATGTGAATAACTGGAACTACGCGTCCAACCTACGAACACTTTGCCGTCGCAATTATATGTTTCTGGATTAGGATTCGGAGACGGATACATCACGTTCCATCCATACGCATGTGTTTCGCTATCATACGTTCCACTCGGTACATGCCATGTTATGGTTATCGGTTTCCAATAAACAGCGGTTACGGTTACCGCACTGGATACGCTCGCAATGCTTACCGTCGAATTTTCACCACTAATAGCAGGTGTTGTCAATGTACCACCGGAAATCTGCCATTCTTTGAATTTATAGCCTGCTGCCGGAGTTGCGGTGATGTTTCCAGACTCGGTAACCAGTTTTCCGGTAGCAGTTGAAGCAGGACTTGTTGTTCCGGCTCCAGAAGGAGACACAGCCATAGTGATGGCATATTCGTGTTCCGTCCACTTGGCGTAGAGA
>ONQO01000127.1 GCA_900319995.1 uncultured Bacteroidales bacterium | reverse complement strand
CCGAAGGCGAAGCGCATCCCCCTCATTATTGTCCTCCTTGGGATAGGCTGTATGGCTAGGAGGCTCCGGTAGTCGGCAACAACTGTTATATAAGCATTCTCATCGCTAATGATGTTGACCGTCAACGTATCGCTAAAGATGCCATTATATCCTGTGCCTGTAAGCGTAGCATCAGAACTGTTGCCATAGATTGTAGTCTTAGCATCGAAGAATATTCCGTTGGTATTGGAATCAGAAGGAGAGTTTTTCACTTTAACATCACCTAAGACATACACATTCAGTCCGCTTATGTTGCTGTATAATCCCGCACCGTAGCCAGTTGAAGCATCATTAAACGTGCCATTGCCAGTGATAGTACAGTTATCAAGGTAAAGGGCATGATGTGTGCACACTGCGAAGCCCGCGTAAAGAAAGCTCTCGAAGAGCTCCGCGGAGTTGAAGAAGCACGTCCGGACCATGAAAGCGGTATTGTAAAATTAGTAATGAATGCTGAAGTCAGCGAATCTGAAATAAAAGACGCTATAGAAAAAGCCGGGTACAAGTTCAAGGGATATGCCAAATAATGTCACCGTATATGTGAATTATAGTTGACAAATTAGGCGGGATGTGTTATAATTTGTTATCATATTAAGGAGATAATTCAATGGATAACTCTTCAACTACTTCCCGTTCAAAAAAATTCTTCACTACCAAAGAACTCGTTTTTACTGCCCTTATGTCAGTACTTATTGCCGTAGGGGCATGGATTGGAAAGAGGAAAACTTCAAGACCGTCGAGTTCCAAACCTTCCAAAAACTAGGGCAAATCCGTCAGGAAGACGCCTTGAAAAGCGGGGATATCCGTATCGAGGAAAAAGAGGGAATGGTCGTCATTTCCCGTGAAAAAGACCGCAAAACCTTCACGCTTTTCGCGAATATGTCCGGCAAAAGCAAGTTCGCTAACCGCTTCTCCAATTTCTGGTTCCGTTTGCAGACAGCCATCCCTTTGCCTGACACTCAGACTGGTATGCGCATTTATCCGCTGAAAAAACTCTATGGCTTGAATATTCTTACCAGCCGTTACGAAGCGGAACTGGAACTGCTCGTCTTTGCGGCTTGGCATAATGTGCCGCTTGTGCCGGTTCCTGTACGGGTGTTTTATCCGGAGAAGGAGCAGAGAGTTAGTCATTTTGTGCCGGCAAGGGACTTTACACGTATTTCTATCCTCAATTGTTTCCTTTGTGTCGGAGCGATTCTTTTCGGTTACATTAATATGTATTGGCGTACGGTGGCAAGTTTCGCTTATTTTGGCTTTGTGATGCTTTTTTTTGTTAATCCGCTTACATTCTTATTCTTCGCTTTTCATGGTAAAAACGCAACCTCAAGAGCACGTTTCCACATTTATGCACAGCGGCTGGCTAAGCATTTTACAGGCTTAATTGCCGGTTTGCGTCTCACTACGGTCAATAATCAGACCTCTGCATTTGACAAGCAAGCGGTCATTATTGCGAACCATCAGTCCTTCATAGACACTATCGTTTGTTTGTCGCTTTCTCCGAAAATAGTAATGGTTGTCAAAGACTATATTTGGCGCAACCCGTTTATTGGAGTCGTAGCGCGCTATCTCGATTGTTTTCCGACTTCTATGGATGAAGAAAATAGGGAGATAGTAGTCAGGAGAATTCTGGACGAGGGATATTCGCTCTTTGTCTTTCCTGAAGGTACAAGATCGGCTTCCGGAGAAATCGGGCGGTTCCATCGAGGGGCATTCTATTATGCCGATAAATACAAACTGCCTATACTGCCCATACTTATCGAAGGAATGGTGGATTATATGAACAAAAAACAATTCCGTTTGAGGCCGGCTGACGTACGTATTACAATTATGCCGCTCATTGCAAATGATGATAACTCATGGGGAAATTCCTATAAGAAAATGGCAAAATCGGTAGAACTCCACTACAGCGCTTTGATGCATTCCAACCGCACAAGAGTTGGTATCCTCGGAGCAGGAGTAAGCGGTCTTTTTACGGGAGCAATGCTTGCTCTCCGTGGATACGAAGTGACAATCTTTGAGCAACTTCCGGTTTTTGGAGGTGGACTCTATTCCTACGAACGGAACGGAGAAACTTGGGCTACTGGTATGCATATCCTCACAGGATTGCAACCTGGCGGACCTGTGGATGATGTACTGCGTTCATTAGGAGTTAAAGCTGACTTCATCGAGACAATCCTAGACAATAGTCCTGACTTCCTTATAGGAAAAGAGGAATGGGAACAGAGCAAAGGAGGTGTTTTCCGTTTTGTCGGAGGAAGTCAGAAACTGGCTAACGAACTGGCGTTGGTCATTACTCGTCACGGTGGAAGGATTCTGCTGAATAAGCCGGTAGAGCGGATAGAATGTGACGGGAGCATGTTCGTGGTGAATGGGACTTCTCGTTTTGACAGGATTGTAAGTACATTACACCCGAAACAACTTCTCGCGCTTACGGACCTGCCGCTCTATCGTTCCGTGGCACGCAAACGCATCCTGAATACGCCAGAAACGGTCGGGGCGTTTAAGATTTATGTGCGCCTCAAACCCGAAACGCTGTTATATGATTCCGTCACGCATTTCCTTCCGGAGCATAATTTGCTTGTCATGACGCCATGTACGGAATATAATCAGAAGTACGCTCGCACCATAGAAACGGTTATGCCAATGAATTACAACGAACTGGCTGCTTGGCATACTGACCGTAAGGCCGATTATGAGGCATATGAATCTTTCAAACAGGAAAAGGAGCAACAAGTGCTTTCTCTCGTTGAGAAAATCTATCCTGACATACGGAAACAAGTGGTGGATATATTCTCTTCCACTTCGCTCACTTATCGCGATGACTACCTGACTCCGGAAGGGGCAATGTTCGGTATGGCTCAACCTGTCGGCTCTGTTCGTACGCGTGTCCAGGGATTTTATCTTTCCGGACAAAACGTTTTCCTGCACGGCTTTTGCGGGGTAGTCATGACTGCTAAACAAACTGTAGAAACAATATGCGCAGACTCCGAATAGTTTTTCTGATATTGCTCGTCGCCGCTTGTCAATATATGACAGCTAAAAAAAAGGATAGGCTCACACTCTATCCTGCCGATAGTGCACAGAATACGGGCATAGCGGTTATCATCTGTCCGGGAGGTAGTTACTGCTGGCATGATATGGAGCATGAAGGACGTGAAGTCGCACAATGGTTGCAGGAGAACGGAATAAATGCCTTCGTCCTCAAATATAGAGTAGCGAATATTAGTGCCTATTGTATCGGGTATCGCGTAATAGGGTTAGGCAACAAAT
>ONQO01000129.1 GCA_900319995.1 uncultured Bacteroidales bacterium | reverse complement strand
CCCGCGAGAGATTGCGGGAGAAAGGAGTGTCGGTCGGCAAACCCTCAAATCATTCCTACACCGACCCTGCGCGCCCACTCATAGTCACCGAGCTCTGTGCTATGTACATTTTGAATCTTACGCGCGTTCCCTGCTTTAACCGGTTTCGTTTGGGTGCTTTGCCACCACACACAGGCATCTCACCTGTCGGCCCGTTTAATGCTCTGGGCTAAGGAGTACTTGCAAAGTTCCGTTTCCCTGCCGGTTCAGGCGACGGGCACTGGTTGCCCGTCGTTTTATGAAATCGGAGTTTTATCCGAGATCAATCATATAATTTGTGTCGTCACCGAGCACGGTGGTCGGGAGAACCCCGCCCCACTGTTTGATCCAGTAATACCGAATCAAAGATTCTGTCAGAGATTCGGAAATGCGTTTGTTCATTTCCGCCTCTTTTTCACCAGCATATAGAGCAGCTTCTGCTTGGACTTTTACAACTTCAAGGTCTGCATTTGCAGCGATAATCGCCTGCTCAGCTTCCGCGTTTGCAGCAATTACAGCTCGTCTTGCCGCAGCCTCTTCTTCCATTGTCTTCTGCGCCTGCTCTGTTTCAGCGGTCAGTTTGTTCTGTGCTGCAACCTGCTTAGCCTCAACTGCATTTGTAAATGCGTCGGTGAAATCAATGTCCTCGATGGCGATTGATACGATCGTAATTCCATAGCGCTGCATATCTACAGCGGTAGAGTCGAGAATCAGGTCAGACAGCTGATCTCGTTTTGCAATCAGATTTTCCGCTGAGTACTGAGAGAAAACAGCCTTCGTATTCTCTTGGATCCGCGGGTACATAATATTGTCGTAATACCCGGTGCCAACAGTTCGATAAAGATTCTGTGCTGTTTCCTGGTCGATACAATAGTTCACTGATAGCGCAAGATCTACCTGCTGAATATCGCTGGAAAACGCAGACGTATTAATCTGCACCTTCTGTGTACGGTTGTCCATCCTAACAACCTTCTGCCACGGTGCAATAATATTGATGCCAGAACTAATTGTTCTGTCCTCCACCCTGCCGAACGTGGTCAGGATTCCTGTATACCCTGTTGGCACAATGGAAACGCAACTGCACACGATAAGAACAAGCGCAATTACTACGCCAGCCGCTTTTGTTGGCCTCTTTATTCTCTTATAATCGTCGTCGACGAGAGAGGCCAGTACAAACCCAGCAACACAAATGATCACCGCAAGGATTAAAAGAAGCATTAAATACCTCCTGCATAATATATGTTAATCCAAGCGCCGAGCTCGAAGCGCCATAGATGTCTACAATGAGACATATTTTTGCCACCACCGATCGGTTAAGTGGAATATTGGAAGTGTTCTCGTTTCATCGCAAAACTCCTTTAGCGCGGCCGGTGTCCACTTGTCGCGCCAGTCTGGCTTCGACGGGACATAAGACAACTTTTTTACCCAGCGCGGATCAGAAGTACAATGGCTATCGATTTTCCCGCAAATATGACAATATGTACCTATGTCATATGACAGGAAGTCATCAGTGACAAACCCACGGTTTCTTTCGAGGTGCGTATTGTAGAACGTAAAAACACACCACTTATAATCGTGTTTATGATCAGCTTTCTGGCTGATCTTTTTCTTTGACCTTTTCCTATACTTCGGGATGTCGTCAGGGTAATCCATATTAACCCCATCCCTCTTCGTAGATATCATCCTCGATGAGCAAATCAATCTCATCTTTTGATAGATTGCATACCTTCGAAATAGCATTAATGATTCTCCGATGAACTTCGTCAATTGAGTCTGGCTCGTTCTTAAAATGTTCCCATGGATATGATCTATTATAGATGAAAAACGTCTCGCCGTTTCCATTGTCTCCGTAAGAAATAGTGGTTGTGTCATCCAGCTGAGCCAAGAAATCACCGAGCCCATAGAACGGATTTCCGTCCATATAATCATCAAGTGAAAAATTATTATACGGGATGTCCTCATTTGGAATCAGTTTCTTGACTGCTTCACGACATTTGCTCATATCGAGGAGCGGCCATATTACGCTGCTCCTAACACCAATGCCCTCACAAACCCAAAAATCCATGCTCATGTCGTCACCCTTGGATTCCTATAAACGAACAAATCTCTGCGAGATTTGCGATATCGTCATCGAAAACCTCTCGTTCTGCGATTAGTTCGATCCATGAACGATCAACATTCCATCCGAACCCATGTTCGCAAAGGCCGTCACAATCATGACCGCCAGAGACCTCTTCGTCCCAGCATACGCTCACCCACATGTCAGAACGATCACCGTCGGCACCCATATCATCTACGACAGTACCAGACAAGCCGGCCTTCATACTTGGGTTTCCATCCGGGTTATCCTCTAGCAAAACGACGCGATCTCCGTCCTTAAAAAACATAAAGCCCTCCTTAGCCCCGTTATACAATCCGCTCTATCTTGTCATATAGACAAATAAATTTGCCAAAAACCGCCTGCTCTGTATGATAGTGTCCAAAATACCAGCGATCAAAGCTTACTGTGTGCGCAACCATATTGAACCACGAAGTAAGGCAATCAGATCCGGTGAATCCCATAAAGCTAGCTATCTCCTGAGGACAGCAGTGAGAGATTATATAATCGACTTTGTTTTTGTTGCGAATCAACGTTTGCAGACCAAATGCAAGCTCATCCTGCGTCGGCAGCTCTTGTTTCCACCAAGAAACATGGCTTATCCGAAACCATTTATCTTTAGCGTACCAGTCTTTTACGGTTTCACGAAATTCTTCTGGCGTATCGAAGTCGTCAATGTCCAAAATCCCATCCCGGATATCGTGGCTACTCGCCCCTCCGAAGCAAAAGAACTTCTTCCCGTCAAATTCGAAGACATGTCCCCTCATAAGATGGTAGATGTTCTCACGAATTTTGTGAGCCTTTCCGCCGTGGAAGTCTACAACCTGAAACTCATTGGAATAGAGGCGGTCAAAGTTTTCGTGGTTCCCATCAACGAAAACCGTCGTAAACGGCTTGTCGTTCAACCATTTCAACCAATAGCGTTCTTCTTTGGTGTCATGCCAAATTCCAAAATCGCCACATACGATCACTACGTCGTCGTGTGATAGGCTCTTCTGTTCTGGAAAATTGTCAGTGCTAAATTTTCTGAAATCAGAATGGCAATCCCCT
>ONQO01000133.1 GCA_900319995.1 uncultured Bacteroidales bacterium | reverse complement strand
GAACGCCAGGCCCCGCCTACAACGCCTAACCAGTTCTGCGTCGCAGTACAGTAACCGGTGTGAGCATAGCATTTGGTAGCGGATGCCATGCCGCCGTTTCCGCCCTTCGGATTAAACGTGATTACGATTTTGCCCGTGTAACCCGGTTCTATAATAGCAGGCGATGTGGACACTTGTGCCTGCGCACATACAACCCACAACCCTAACAAAAACAGAATACTCTTACGCATAAATCTAACCTTTCACTTTTCACTTTTCAAAGTTCTCTTCCCGTCGCGTCAAACACCTTGTCGCCGCGGACAATACGCAGCTGACCGTCAATAATCACTTTGTGGGCTTTTGCTTTCACACCGGTATGCTCAATGTCCTGAGTACCATAATGATACGCGTCATACGTAGCTTTGTCAACGCGCTCTAATTTAATGGTTCCTTTGCATTGGGCACTACGGATGATGATATAATTGACGCCTTCAGGTATCGCCCATTTCTGACAACCTGTCCAGCCGTTCGCCCATTCAAAGGTAACGCTCTCGTTGGCGATTGTCGTCTCGGTTTTCGAATAGTAGAAATTGCCGAGATGGTCTTTCAGCGCGATGTAACTGCCCATTTTGCAGTCAATCGTCAACTTGCCGTCCACAAACATGAATTCATCCTCAAAGGTATCCCATGCCGCCTCTCCGTGGTCGCCGCCGTTAATCCAACCGATCGCATAGTAGTTCACATCCTCGTCACCGCCCGGAGTGTCTCCGCCGCCGGGATTATCACCACCACCGGGATTATCACCACCACCGGGATTATCACCCGAGCATGCTCCGACATAGAGTTGGTCGGCATTGAGTTTGATTTTGATGTAGAAATCATAGCAACCGTCTGCCGTACAGTTGTAATGGTCTCCATCGCGAACAATCGTGCTCACGCTGGCTCCATCCAGATCCACTGCCCAACCGGCTTTGTTTTCCTGATCCCAGAGTTGCAGCGTTGCGCCTTTCGATACGGACACGCCAAGAGCCATATATTCCTGGAACGATGGGTCTAGCGGACTGGGATTCTGATCTCCGGCATGATACTCGCTCCCGTTAATCATAATACCGAAACTGGTGGCATACATTCCTACTGCAAACACGGCAGCGGTAAATAATGTTAAAATCTTTTTCATGGTTGTATATTTTTTGTTTGTTATTGTATTCTGTTCCCTTGGACATCATATACCTGCTCGCCGCAGCGGATATACAATTTTCCGTCTTTAATAAACTTGGTACTTGGTACTTCATCCCTTTGTACTTCCTCTATCCCTTGTGGTTGACGGTTTTTGTTCTTGTCGCCGCGAGGGCTGTTCTCTTTGTAATATACGCCGTAGTTCTCTCCCGTAATGGCTTTGGTAAAACCGCTTGGTGTGGAGTTATATCCGGAGTTCGGACCTAACAGCAGACGAATCTCCCCATTAGTTCCCTTGATGGTTGCTTTGTAATAACCGTTTCCTGCCTCGTCCTCCACGGCACTCTCGCTGTGAACGCCTGTTTTGTAGCGCGCGTTGATCATCGGCTTGAGTTGCTCCTTGAATTTCGCCCAATGGGGGTAGAACACACATGGAATTCCTGGCATTGACAACAGATAAGCATAGCATTGTTGGATCTTTCCAGGATATTTCATTGAATTGCCGTGTCCGCAGAACTCGTTGTCTCCTTCACGTTGGAAAGAATCATGGCTGTCAAGGAAGGTCACGGCATACCTTGCTTTCCCTGCGCCCAATAGACCCGCTCCTTTCAACTTACCGTAGTCGCCGGAGGCTATGCCCTGATTGAATGCTGTATATTTCGTGGCGAAATCAAACGTGCAGGTATTCCATCCCGCATCATTGAGACGATCCTGCAAGGTTTGTACATTGCCGTCCCAATATTCCATCACAGAGAAATAGGCCTCTGAGGCGGCATTGTATTCATTGATATGGCTGCTATGGAAGCCTTTGCAATAGTCGTAACGGAAACCGTCTATCTTTATTTCCTTGCGTAGCCACGTCTCGTACGCTTTGAACATCTTGCGTACTTCTGCATTGTTGTGATCCCAGTCTCGACCGGAATCATAATTCGCCTCATCTCCGTAACCGTCGTCATGAGCGCCTGTCGCCTTGCCTTGACAGTCGCCTGCTTCCGGATTAAAATTCATCTCATCGGTCTGGCATATCCATGACGCTTGCGGCTCAAACTTTCCATAGGCTCCGAAATCCATCGTCGCGAACTTGCACCATCCTTGGCTACCTGCCACATGGTTTGCTACTATGTCCGCTACTACTTTAGCGCCGTTCTGATGCAATATGGCTATTTCGGCTACCAGATTAGTCTTCGTGCCCCAGTCACTGTCCAAACGGCTGTAACAAATAGGCAGATAGCCCGTTCCACCGGTAGCTTTCGACATAGGCGGTAACCAAACAAGGTCAAACCACTGACCTATCTCGGCGGCGTTGGTATAACTGTTACCGTTTACCATATCCATCCATTT
>ONQO01000134.1 GCA_900319995.1 uncultured Bacteroidales bacterium | reverse complement strand
AATTTGTCGTTAGATAGCCTATTTGTTACACGTCTTTAACATTACAGCGATGAAGTGGTCGAATTATCTTTTGATATTGATGTTGCTCGTATGCTTCAGTTGCGAGAAAGTCGTTATTGCCGACGAAGACTTAAAGAAGCAGGAACAGACGGACAAGAGTTCCAGCGGCGACTCGTCGGACGATAAGTCAGGCGGAAAATCTGGTGACGAGGGTTCGGCAGGCGGCAAGGATTCTGATGCCGACAAGGACGGCGATGACCAGAATAAAGATAATCCGACCACCGATAAAGATGGGGAAGGGGGCAATACAGATGATAGCGATTGGCCTGAGGTAGACCCCTCTGACAAGGACAGCTACGAAGAGAAAGACATCACGGATGGTGATAAAGATACAGGCGAAGACCCAGAAACGCGCCATACAGTGGCTTATTTCCTCACCGAACCAAATCTCGGTGGTGGTGTATGGGTAGTTGGCTACATTGTGGGAGCTTGCAAGAATTCTGTCAACAATCCCGAAAACATAGAGCTAAAACAGCCGTTCACCATAGCCACATCGCTGCTTCTTGCCGATAATCCCAACGAAACGGATGTGAAAAAGATGATTACAATCCAGTTGCTGAAAGGTCCAATTCGCGATAAGTTCAACCTTGTAAGCCATCCTGAGAACCTCCACCGCCGCGCTGAGTTCTTCGGATATAGAGAGGATTATCTTAAAACAAAAGGAATAGAGAATCCTGACAGTTACGGCTGGGCTGATTAGCCTTCCGCCTTATTTGCCAATGAGGTATGGCTTCATGGCTTCGCTCCAAATCTTATATCCTTTCTCTGTAAGGTGGAGGCCGTCGCGGCAGCAGTCTTTTCTCAGTTTGTTGGTGCCGGGTATTCTTAGCTTGTTATATATATTTATAAAGGTGACACCTCTCTCCTTGCATTTAGCGCGAAGCAGATTGTTAAGCTGCGCCACCTGATTAGTCTTTCCGTCGAGCGACTTCCATCTCCTCACATCCATGTTTATCGGGAACACTCCCATCACATAAAGCCTGGTGTCGGGGCATTGGTGCATGACGCTGTCCATCACTTCGGCAATGTTTGCGGCCACCTGTTGCGGCGTAAGCGCATGACTGAGGTCGTTGATGCCACATTCCAGCACTATGGCTTTCGGCTTGTAGGGGCATATCTGTTTGAGTCTGTGCCCTATACCGATGGCATCGTCGCCAGCTATGCCACGGTTTACGATGTTGCCGCATCCGGGTAGGCGCTTGTTCCAGTCGCCGCCAAACTCGGTATGGCTGTCGCCGAGCATCACAATGTCGGTCGGCATGATGCGCGGTTGTTTTTCAAATTCAGCCACACGCTCCGTGTAGTGGCCGAAAGGAGCATAGTCGATATTTTGTGCCAGAGCAGCACCGACTATCAGCAGAAATGCTGCAACAACAAGATTTGCTTTCTTCATCATCTCTTGTGAATTGATTTCCCGGCAAAGTTACTATTAAGCAAGCAAAAAAACAAGTCACCACGCGTTATTGCGTAGTGACTTGATTTGTTTCCGAACTATAAATCTTATGTTATTTCATGTAGTGGCGAACCTTGTTGAGATATTTCTGTGTCTTTGCAACACTGTAGTTGTTGCCGCCGTTCCATGCGCGGATGGCCTTCTCAACGTTGTTCGCAGGATTGTGATACGACTGGATTACAACAAACATCTCTCGCGATTTGCTCTCGCTGTAGCGGTCTTTCAGTGTGAAGCGCTTGCTGCTGCCACGGCGCTTCAGAATGTTGTTACATTCGCGCACGCATATCGGCGAAATCTGCATTGCTCCTACGTATTGTCCTGAAACGGCACTCGCGTTGCCCTTGCTTTCCACCTGAATGATGGCATCCATCACCGGTGTCCAATCAAATCCATTACCTTCACCCTCGCCCGCTGCAATCGCTGCAACTGAGGACATAATCATTACAATCTGTAAAAATAAAACCTTAAGTATTCTCATCATTAAATAATTTATGGAGCCTGAAAGAAATCTGTGGAAAAGAGTTTCATTCGCGACACGGGCCTACGTGAGAAAGAGCTACCACCGTGTCTGGACTCCTGTTTGACTATCGTTTGAACGCCGTCATCGAAACAATGGAAGCGCGGTGTTCATATTTTTATCGAGTGCAAAGTTATGCGCTTTTCTGCATACCGGCCAATGGTTTTGCATAAAGTTCCAATTTTTACGCATTTTGTTGACCTAAATCAGTCTGCTTGATATAGGTTAAGCCTGCCAAGAAGGCTAATGTCGAAAGCTGTCCGTCGGCCTGTGGGCGCAACTCCTGTTCGCATAAATGGACGGAGGAGGATTCCCTCAGTTTCAGCAAATCGTATTGGGAGTCTGCGTATAGTCGCTGAAAGCGGTGGCGACATAAGGACGCGAGGTAACTGCAACTGGGAGCATATAAAGAGTCATACGCAGCAAAA
>ONQO01000135.1 GCA_900319995.1 uncultured Bacteroidales bacterium | reverse complement strand
ACTATTACCTCGAAGACAGTAGAGGAATATCAGGGAGTGAAGAAGTAATCGTGCCCGCAAGGGCTAAGAAATGAAAGAAAGCGTCCTTCGGGGCGCTTTTCTTCGTTTTGGGTATCATTCACAAATCACAAATTCACACATCCATGTAGGTTCATTCTTCGTTTCATCACTTTCTTCAATGCAAAGCATCTAACCTGCTCGTTTTCGGTTAGGAGAGCAAGCATAGTCACTCCAGCATATCGCGGACACGGCGGTAGAAGATATAGGAGGCTTTCATGTGACTGCCATAATCTCCGAAGTCATAGGTAATATTCGGCAAATCAGGATAGCAGCGTCTCAAGTGCTCCGCACATTGAATGGTTACCACATTATCTTTCGTGGAATGGAACACATAGATCGGCGCTTGCGGCGTCCAGGACGGGCATTTTGTGTCATACACAAGGCTGGAACGAACTAAGCCCTCGTACAGTTTTTGGGTCTGAGGGCACGATTTATCCATTGCCTGCTTGGTCAGCCAATGACTGACTTTGTGATTGGGCAAACTGAAATAAATGGAAGTGATTCCGTGTTTCTTGTCCTCTATGTATTTCTTGTACGCTTTTTCCATTTTCGGTGTGAAGAAATCCGACCTATTCAGATTCAAATCATATGCAGCATCGGTTCCTAATACCAACATCGGAATTACTAATGGCAGAAACACATAATTGGTAGCCAAAGCATGGTCGTAAGTCGCCGCAACATCATAAGGTCCACCACCTGCAAAACATTTGATAACGTGTATTTTATCCGCGTATTCCTCCTCAATCAGTTTGAGAGTCCACAGGGCGGTAGCCCCTCCTTGCGAAAAACCGAAAAGATAAATGCTGTCCAAAGGTATATTCAACGCCATGCTGTCCAACATAGGCAATGCGCTCATATACATATCCACACAGTTACGCGCTGTCAGCTCTCCATGCAGATAAGGATGCACCCTTTCCCATGTTACCCCATAGCCGATAAAATCCGGCAGAAGAAGAACATAATCGTCCTGAAAATATTTGGCATCGGTGGTTAATTTGTTGGAGGGAGCTTCATCATTGGAACTGATGGTATAATGGGGGATAAGCATAATGCCCTTAGCGGGTTTGTCAGAAGGAATGCATACTTTCCCGGATAGGGTCAAAGAGTCTCCATGCTGATCTACTGAGGAGTACAGCAAGACATGCTCTTGTATGGGTGTCTTAGAAGCAAAGGCACACAAGCCAACCGCGCAGCCCCAAAAGACAAACAAAAACAATCTTTTCATTATACCAAGGATTTAATGAGTTGTTCTTTAGTACCTGGCAGAAGATCCACTGGAGCCAGTTCGATCATCGTTTTGGCACCGAGTTCACCACGCTCTTTAAGGCGGAAGGCAGCCCGTGCGCAGCAGACCATCACTTGTCCTGTCAGCGCAGGATTATTGATTGACATATTGAACTCAAAGCGCTGATTATGGGTATTTCCACTCACTCCGGAACGAACAAGGTTCACTCCGTGCGCCACGTTATTGAGGGCATCGACACTCTCCACGGGTATGACATGCGTCTCATCATGCGCAAAATAATCGTCCGCAAGAATAGCCGCCTCCACGTTTTTGAAATCAGCTCCTTCTTCCAGTTCGATATAGACCATACGGCGATGGATGCCCGTTCCCAAAGGAATAGTCATGGAAAGGGCGTTTTTGACTCCTTTGATCGCTTTGGCAGCAACGGTATGCCCCATCGAACGACCGGGACCAAAATTAGTGTACGTGATTCCCTTCGGAGCAAGCGCCATGAGAAGCGCACGAATCATAGAGTCCGATCCCGGATCCCAACCGGCAGAGATGATGCTTACCGCCCCACTCTGCTTGCATACCGGATCCAATGCACTACGCAGATTCCAAATTTGACCATGAATATCAAAACTATCCACCGTGCATATGCCCCGCGCGGCTAAAACTGTGGCAAATTTCTGCACTTCGCGCGTCGGCGTGCAAATGAGGACAACGTCCACAGGACATTTGTCATTTGACATTTGACATTTGTCATTTGAGATTTTATCCAAACAATCATTGTGGTGAAAAATACCTGCCAGCTCCATATCCGGAGCAGCTTTGATGGCTTCTTCGGCGGCTTTGCCGATGTTACCATAACCAAGAATCGCTACTTTCATATTATTTCATTATTTTGAGATCTGATTCATTATTCTACTGTTACTGATTTTGCTAAATTGCGTGGTTGATCGACGTCACATCCTTTGACAACGGCGATGTGATACGCGAGAAGTTGGAGTGGAATGACGGTCAGGAGCGGCGTGAGACACTCTTCGGTCTCAGGAACTTCGATGACGTAATCCGATATTTTGCGAACCAACTCATCGCCTTCTGTCACCACCGCAATCACTCTACCCTTTCGTGCTTTGATTTCCTTTATGTTCCACACCACTTTCTC
>ONQO01000136.1 GCA_900319995.1 uncultured Bacteroidales bacterium | reverse complement strand
GTTGCGGCGGTTCACATAATCCCATTTGGTCTCCGCCGATACCATCATCGAGAGGCAGATAAGAGACAAAAGAAGAGTTATTTTCACTTTCATGCCGCAAAATTACAGAAAAATTTGCATATATGCAAGAAAATTTGTAATTTTGCGCCATAAATTGTAAAAATTATGGAAAAGCAAGAACTTCGTAAGCTGATTGCTATCTGGTTTGAGGAAGATATCCGCGATGGCGATCATACTTCGCTCAGTTGTATTCCTCCGACCCAAATGGGCTGTCAGCAACTCATTATTAAGGATACCGGCGTGCTCGCAGGTGTAGAGGTGGCGAAAGAGATCATCAATTATTTTGACCCCGAATGCCGGGTAGAGCAGTACCTCCACGACGGCGATCATGTGAAGCCGGGCGACATAGCGTTTAAGGTCTATGGCAAGGAGCTGTCGCTTCTGCAGATCGAGCGCACGATGCTCAATATCATGCAGCGCATGTCCGGCGTAGCGACGACCGCGCATAAGTATCAGAGTTTGATTGAGGACACCGGTTGCCACGTGCTCGACACCCGTAAGACCACGCCGGGCTTACGGTACCTGGAGAAAGAGGCAGTGGCGCTTGGCGGCGGCATGAACCATCGCATCGGGCTCTTCGACATGATCCTACTCAAGGACAATCACGTGGATTTCGCCGGCGGCATCACTAACGCCCTCACGCGTGCACGCGATTATTTAAAAAGGAAAGCAGAAGAGGGACAGAAAGAGCGTTTCCTGAATATGAAGATAGAGATTGAGGTACGTAATTTCGACGAGATTAACGAAGCCCTTGCGACCGGTATACCTGATCGTATCATGCTCGATAACTTCACGCCGGAGAAAACCAAAGAGGCAGTTCTTTTGATACGCGAATGGCAGAAGAAGGCTGGTCGTCATATGGAGATTGAGTCCTCAGGCGGTATCACGATTGATACCATCCGTTCGTACGCAGAGCAGGGTGTGGACTTCGTTTCTGTAGGTGCCTTGACGCACAGCTACAAGAGCCTCGACATGTCGTTCAAGGCAGTGAAGTAAAGACATAATTGCCGAAAGTTGCAAAGACGTTTATGACCAATAACGATTTTTGGAAACATATAGATACTATCATTGCCCAAGGGTTCGATGCTCACGGGCTTAAACAACTAGAGGAATATGCAGAACTATTCATCTCAGGGCGGCTTGTATATCAACGATTTTCACCGCTCGAACAGCATGGCTGCGCAGCGGGAGGTAGCAATCATGTCATTGCATCCTTACTCGCGGGAGCAGGTATTGACCCAAGTAGCCTCTCTGCGCCGGAAGGCAGTTTCCAAAGAGAGTGCGAATGCGCAGAGACGCAAGCAAACCATATAGAGCAGTGGGCAAAGATTGTCGGCTGTTGGATGGATGATGTGGACAAAAGCCTGCCGTCTTTATTGGGCGAACAGATAGCCGAAGGCGGCGAAGCACATGTGTACTATAAAGGCAATACACTTGTCAAATCTATCGGTTTGGATTATTATATCCTGCCAGTTTTGGCACTCGACCGTATCAGTCTGCACAATGCCTATTTCCCGGAAACACGCCTCAATGTATTGGGTTTTGGACGCACGAGTGAGGGAGATTTTCAGGTCATTGTAGAGCAACCTCACATCCAAGGCGAACAGATGACGGATGAGGAAATTCAACAGTTTGCAGAACGAATGGGTTTTGAACTCCGCAATCCGCGTAACTGGACCTATACCACGCCGGAGATTTATCTGAGCGACTTGCACGACGAAAATGTAATCAAGTCCGTCAACGGAAATGTGTTTGTGATTGACTGCGACATCCGTATCAATACGCCCGAACTCAAACTGGGAGGTATTCGCCAATTAACAACTGAAGTAGAATTTATAACTGAGTAAATTGTGCCCTTTAGGGCTAAGAATCATCGTCCCTCTCCGAGCGGTGCTTCCGAGCACTTTGGAAAAAGGATAAAGACAAAACAAGACATAAAGACAAGCGCAAAGCGTTGCGCTAACATATTGTTAAATTAAAGCGTTTACACGCTTGTTCTCTGACTAGTCGGAAATGTAGGAAGTTTCACAATTAGTTATTCAGAAAAACAAGTAAGTAGATGCTCACGAGTGTAAGACTCGCCCACACTATTGGATTTTTCTGATAGTGTGTTGGCGGATATATACACGGCGCGAGTTTCTGTTTGTATATCTGATAACTAAGGCATTTCCTACAGCCTCGACTAGCGGATAACAACAGTTATTCGCGTTTTTTGTGTAC
>ONQO01000137.1 GCA_900319995.1 uncultured Bacteroidales bacterium | reverse complement strand
TTCTGGATGCCAAAGAAGCACTGTCTGGAATCAGTTCAACCTCGGTCGCAGTGGTAGGCGTACTCTTTGTGGTCATCGCCGGACTGATGCATACAGGAGTGCTGCAATGGATAGTGAAGAACTTGCTCGGAACACCGAATACATATACCAAAGCGGTCGCAAGACTGATGATACCGGTAGCGGCACTCAGTTCGTTCCTCAGCAATACCACTGTCGTGGCGCTCTTTGTGAACATCGTCAAAATCTGGTCAAAGAAACTCGGTATATCTCCATCCAAACTGCTGATACCGCTTAGCTATGCCTCCGGAATGGGCGGCGTATGTACGCTGATAGGAACGCCTCCAAACCTTATTATCAGCGGCTTATATGAAGAAAAAACAGGTCAAGCGATGAATATTCTGGCTACTACTATTCCCGGACTGTTTTGCTTGGCTATCGGTGTGCTGTCTATCATCGCCTTGAGACGCTTGTTGCCCAACCGTAAAGCACCTGAAGATGCTTTCGAATCGACGGGTGACTACACCGTAGAGATGCTTGTGCCTTCAGATAATCCGCATATTGGAATGACCATCGGAGAACTGAAACTTAATACCGTTTGACGAACTGCTGGACTTGGAGAAAACATTCGGACTTGTTAATGCCGACCACCATGTGTTTCATTTTAATGATGTGAACTCCAAACAACACCGCTTACGCACCGCCTATATCACGTTCGGTAGCTCACTGATTGACACTACGATGGGAACGAACGGTTTTGAGAAAGATCACAAACTTACCCTTGTTGCAGTTAGCCGCAGAGGTGCTCGTATTGAACAATCGCCAAGAAATGTTGTTCTGAAAGCCGGAGATACCTTGCTTCTGGAAAGCACGAGCGAATTTAAGAAGAACTCCGCTTCGCTTGTTTCTGATTTGCATTTCTTTGATTCAGAAGAGATTCCGAATATTAATCATAAGACTTTCATCTCTTCCTTCATCATGATAGCAATGGTGGCTCTTTCGGCATTAGGTATATTGCCGCTTTTGCAATGTGCCATTCTCGCCGTTTTTGCTATGTTTATTTTCCGTTGCTGCTCGCCCGAACAAGCAATGAGGTCTGTCAATTGGGATATTCTAATGATCTTTGCCGGAAGCGCCGTACTCGGGCTTGCTATTCAGAAAACAGGCATTGCAGAACGAATGACAACCGGTATATTGGACATCTGCGGTACGAACCCGATTGTAGTTATGACCGCTATTTGTTTAGCAGGAACGTTCATTACGGAATTCATTTCTAATACTGCTGCAGGAGCCATGTTTTTCCCGATTATGTACAATGCCGCAGAGAAACTGGGATATGAGCCCTATCCGTTTTTAATAGCACTTATGATTGCGGTCAGCAGCAGTTTCGCGACACCCATAGGCTCTCCGACACACATGCTGGTCTATGGACCGGGCGGTTACAGGTTTGGTGATTTCTTAAAGATAGGTATTCTGATGAACCTCATCATTCTGGCAGCGAATATCCTCATCGTCAACTTAATATACCCGCTAACGCCATTGAATCCATAAATCGTACATGATTAACCATTCCGCAAGTACTCACCGGGAGTGATACCTGTCTTGTTCTTGAACATGCGTGTGAAGTGATGCGGGTAGTCGAATCCGAGTATATATGCCGTTTGGCTGATACTGCGGCCGCTCATGAGGATATTCTTCGCCAAGCGGATGATGTAGGACTGGATGTATTCCTTGGCGGAAGCGCCTGTTGCCTGCTTGACCAAGTCTCCGAAATACCCTGCTGAATACGCCATCTCCGAAGCGCAATAGGCAACTGTCGGCAAGCCGTTCTCGGCTTGCCGTCCTTCGTAATAATACTTATCCAGCAAGGCATGAAAACGTTTGAGCACATCCGGCTCGGTAGCCGTGCTCTTGGCATTTTGCCGTAGATACGCGCGCTGGCAGTAATCAAGAATCAACCGCAGGTAGCCCACTATAATATTCCGCAAAGCCGAACTGTCGTTATGGGAGCGCAACTCCTCACGCAAGCCGGTCAAAAGCGTCTCTATGGCATCCCATTCTTTGGGCTCCAAAGGCAGCGAATCGGTAAAGAAATACGAGAAGAAGTTATACTCCGCAATGTGCGCCTCCAAATCCGTTTTGCTCATCAACTCCGGCGACCATAGCACCGCCCATCCGCTCAAAGAGAGCGCAAGACCGTCGTCCTCTTTGCCTCCTATCTGTCCGGGTGCAACAGCTATAACCGACCATTCGCTCACCTGCACAGGTCGAACGCCGTATGATAAGTTCTGGGGAAACTCCCGCTGGATAAACAACCCATACACTCCATAACTATTCATGCTCGTCCTAACGCCCTGCTCCAATTCATCAAAATGAACCACACTAATCAGCGGGTGTAGAACTTCCGCCTCCAAATGCCGTGCATACACATTCGGCTCGCGTATATTCAGAACTTTTTTCATAACGGATGTAATTTGGCTGCAAAGGTACAAAATTTCTGTGAAATATGCAAAAATGGCAGCCGAAAAATGATTTTTTTCTGCGTTTTCTGCGTTTTTGGTAGTTATTCGGCAAATATATGTTATTCTATATCCGCCAAAAGCAGTAATTTTGCCGTCGGAATTGAAAAAGAAGATATTATGAAACGCATTTTTA
>ONQO01000142.1 GCA_900319995.1 uncultured Bacteroidales bacterium | reverse complement strand
TACCCCATTCAACAACGTCATGTAAACAGTGTTACACGCACTATCCTCTTGATGTTTCCCAACTTTAAGAGTGAGTTGCCGATGTAGTTACTAAACAAGAACGGAAGTTCACACAGATTTCCAATCTTGCAGAGTGGATCAGGCTCTTACTCCGTACAAAAGGTTATTCCCCAAGAATAACAACTGTGTGTTGGTCGCTTTCCTGCTGGTAACAGGACTGGCTTAAAAGTCAGAGGTCATCGCGTAACTCTTATTTGACGGTTGAGTACCAGATACAGTGATCCTATTCAGTTTTATGGTACAGTTTAATAACGTGAAAATGACAGCTTAGTTTGGTAGACAGGGCTGTCTTTTCTTTTACATAAACCATACCAAACCTAATTATATATTGGTTGCCGATAAATGTCAATCGAATTATGTCGAATATAATTACAATCCGATTACAATTTCCAATAGAAGAAAGAATCTTGCCGGGATGGTGGACAAATTGTCCACTGTCCCTTTTTCGCGCCTATCCTCTGCCCCAAAAGCGGTTGAAATAGTCTGTGAAATACTCCGTTGCGGTTTCATCACCAAATGCGGGACTTCCTTTTTCATATTCGTCAACGAGTTTTGCGTGGTACATTATACCCGCTTCCCACTCCTCTGCCAGTGGCTTGATTTTGCTGATGTACTCTGTCCGAAACAAATACTCTGCTTCATCATTCCATTCAGGAAACCTTTCGTCCTCGGTGTATTGCTCAAGCGCATTCATTTCCGCAGATTCCAAAATTTGGTCGTAAGTTGTTGGGTTAATATTTTCATTGAAACATCGTTGTTTCGTATCATAGTACACCAAGCTCTCCAACTCAGCGCGTACTCCCTCAAACTCAATCTTAATAACCTCTGCCCATGTAGACGGTTCATCATCATCTTGCGAAACGATACTCTTGCCGGTCGAATCAAATCCATAAAGCTCTGAGAACTTCTGCACATCATGGAAGCCCTTATCTTCCGAGCAATTCCATTCGATTGTGCCATCGTCATTCTGCTTGCAGCCATGAGCCAAAAGCACATAGCCGCTTGACACACTGATGAACAGACCGTCGTTGCTGAAACCCTCGCTTTCCAAGCACAAATACTTTATGCCGTTATGATTTTGATAGATCTGTCCGGCAATCGGGTGAAAATGATTATTGTCCATTATATATGCTCCTTTCATCTTCTCTGTCGCGGGAGCAAGTGGACAATTTGTCCACTTAACTCCCCGACAGAAGCTACTATCTTCTTATACGGACTTGTATGTAGCCCCGATATTTTCCATTCTTTCTGCAAATTCGCAGATATGATAGAGATTGTTGCCGATTTCGACGTGATATGGATCAATATATCGGCAAACACGCTGCTTCGGCGTATCATTCAATGGTGCCACCATCAGGAAGAATGAACAGGTCATTATAACCGGAATCTATGAAGCGGATACCCTTCTTAGCGCGCTCCAGATGGCTGTCTAACCAATCTTTTCTGTAGCAATAGCAATACAGGTTATACTCGCCTTTATACGGATTCAGGCGCATCAGGAAAGCGTAATGCTCGGTATCCACCCTCACGCCGTACTCCCTGCCGTTGGAATACTCGAAAGTATTGCTCACCTCATAACAGAAGTTCTCCATATCGCGCCGCCTGTGGAGAAATCTGTTCTTCTCGCGGAAATAGTCGATCACCGCATAGAAGTCTGCTTTGAACTCGTCCGTGTTGTAGTCGGCACGAAATTCGTTCCAAGTGTTGAAGAATCCGTTGTCCGATGAGCCGAAGTCAGCTCTGAGATAGCCGACCAAGCCCGTCTGACCTGAGATTTGCTGACTGTTACGGTAGGTATACAGATATTCAGTGCCTTTGAGGGAAATTGCTTTGTAATCCATCATATTCTTCCTTTCTGCCCGTCTTGCCGATAGCGCAGCGTTTTTCTTAATGGTAAATACGCCGATTCCGCGTTCTGTCTTAATAAGATACTCATGGCAGGAGAACATCTTTGAGTATTTCGGAATCGCCTGTTCGGGAATGTCCGTGAAGTTTTCTTCGCCCAATCCGCAGATAAAAAACGTGCCGAATAGCAGATCGAGGATTTTCTTTTCTTCTAACGCTTTGGCGATATTACTTGGATCGATTCCCTCGGCGCTGATGCCCACCTGACGGCAAGCCTCGACAAAGGTGGCCTGGTAGTCCAGGTCATCGTCAGGCAGGGTAACAAACAGTCCGTCGGTGGGCTCGATGCAGTGGCAAGCGATGCGCCGCAGCACCTCGTTCTCCTGGATGCACTCGCGTGCACTGTCGGGGTCGGTGACGGCATAGCGTCCGCCGCTGTGCATCAGCCCGTGGTTGCGTCCGCTGGCCCCATGGTTGTAGTCGTGACGCTCGAGCAGCAGCACGTTCAGTCCGCGCAGCGCGCAGTCGCGCGCCACTCCGGCCCCGGTCACGCCGCCGCCAATCACAATCACGTCATATGTCGCATGCTCGTTCTTGCTCACAATCCGCAAAATTACAAAAAAAATCTTAGACTTTAGATTTTAGACTTTAGATTTTAGCTTTCTGTCTTCAGCTCTCAGTTTGCAGCGACCAACTGGCAACTGACAACTATGTGTTTTTATTATCTAAAATCTACCACATTTTGTATGTTTCTATGATGAAATGGTGCAAGTATGCGAAATTTTAGATAAATTTGGCGGCGCCTCAGCAAAAAAGCGAGCTATTTGCGTTCGGTTTGCACAAATTTTATGTACTTTTGCGCAACCAATAGAGAATAATTATGGAACAAATCGAACGGATTAAACTGATGGAACAGCACCTGGACAAGGCAGCACAGGCAGTCAAGGCGCTGAGTGACGCGCTGGACCTCTACAGCGAGGCGGTTGACTCGATCGAGGCTATCGACGACTATCTGGCCAGCGATGAGTGGGAGCAAGACTTCAATGACAGTGAGGCGGGCCGACTGCCCAAAGATCTGAAGTGTGGGGTGCTAAGCGAGGAT
>ONQO01000139.1 GCA_900319995.1 uncultured Bacteroidales bacterium | reverse complement strand
GGAACAGTGCCAACTCGCCTTCCTCGCGCACTTTCTCGTCGGTCGAGCCCATCTTCTGCTTGGCTTCGGTCAGCAGTTGGGTGGTGAGTTGTGTCTGGGTGCGCACGAGCAGTTCCACGCGGTGCTTGTATTCGTCGAACATCTGGTCGTCGCCCTTCGGTACAGGACCGCTGATGATCAACGGCGTACGGGCGTCGTCTATCAATACGGAGTCCACCTCGTCCACAATCGCGAAGTTATGTCCGCGCTGCACGAGGTCCATCGGGCTGGTAGCCATGTTGTCGCGCAGGTAATCGAAGCCGAACTCGTTGTTCGTACCGAAGGTTATATCGCAGGCGTAAGCCTGCCGGCGGGCGTCGCTGTTGGGCTTGTGCTTGTCGATGCAATCAACGGTCAAGCCGTGGAACATGTACAGCGGTCCCATCCACTCCGAGTCACGCTTGGCGAGGTAGTCGTTCACGGTTACAACGTGTACGCCCTCGTGCGTCAGCGCGTTCAGGAACACGGGTAGGGTGGCTACTAAGGTTTTTCCTTCACCCGTTGCCATCTCGGCTATCTTGCCCTGATGCAGTACCACACCGCCGAACAGCTGGACGTCGTAATGTACCATATCCCACACGGTCTCATTACCGCCCGCAACCCAATGATTATGGTATATGGCTTTTTCACCGTCAATCTCAACAAAGTCATGTGTAGCGGCCAATTCCCTGTCGAAATCTGTCGCTGTGACTTCCACTGTCTCATTCTCAGAAAAACGCCGGGCTGTGCTCTTCATGATAGCGAAAGCCTCTGGCATCACCTCGTCCAAAGCGACTTCCATGCGTTCCAAGACATCTTTCTCCAGTTTGTCAATATGATTGAATAAGTCCGCACGGTTTTCGATAGGAGTATCCTCTATTTTGGCTTTGATACCATTTATTTCTTCACGCAAATCATCAGCGCAGTGCTGCACTTTTTCTTGAAGCGTTTTAGTATGTTTGCGCAAAGAATCATTATCCAACAAGTCTATTTCTTCATAAACCTTTTTTATTTCTTCTACGTAAGGTTGTATTTCACGCATGTCGTGATCGGATTTGTTTCCGAAAAGTTTACTGATTAAAGCGTTTATATTCATTGCTATATATTTGTCTTCGTTATTGAATTATATTATTAATTACTAAATCCTGCCAAAGCGGCTGTAGAACATGCATTCGGAGCCCTTATACGTATGATTTGTGACAACGTCGGTGCTATGCAGTCGGTCGTCACCGGAGTGTCTATTGTGGAAGAAGTCAAATTATTTCCATAGAAAATCAACGGGAAAGGTATGTAAGATTCCCGTACGAGCCTATTTTCTTTTGTGTTCTCGTTATATAATCTCCATCCTGGAGAGACTTGTATCAGTATATCTCCTGATGCCTTCGGATTATAACTGTTGCGTATTCTGTTAATTCCAGGCGTCCATGCTCCCAACAAGAGTCTTTGGGATGTATACACGTCTTTTACGCCTTCACTTTGCAGCAACAGTTCCTGGCAACGGTCCATAACATCACTCACGCTCAGCTGTTTTGTCTCTAAGAGCTTGTGGTTTAAATATATTTCATTACCGAAACAAGCATCGACATACTGTGCATTGCCATATATGGCACCTAAATACATATTCAACAGTCCTGCGGTACGTGTTATATGGAATGTGCCACTTGGGATACGGTATCTTGCCAAATCTGTTGTCTCCTCATCTGAATATCCTGTAGAGGTAACAACTACGAGTATTTTGTTCTTTCCTATTTTATTCTCTATGCCCTCTATCAGTTTTGCGATAGCCTTGTCCAAGCGCAGATAAGTGTCCTGCATCTCCATAGGAGATTCTGACACTGGTTTATGCTCATAATTGCCTGCATAAAATGTGACTGCAAGGTAATCCGTGATGTCATCATTTCCTATACCGGATCCCTTGACGCATGCCAATGCAAAGTCTGCTACGAAGTCATTTATCAGTCCACTGGTCATGAATGCAGAAAAACGATGA
>ONQO01000143.1 GCA_900319995.1 uncultured Bacteroidales bacterium | reverse complement strand
CAAAATCCGGGATTGTTGGATGGCGACAAGTATGCGCATAATTCCTTTGTTTATTGCGAATTAGCACAAGCAAATCAGCAGTTAGTGGAGAAAATAATGGCGGCTACAGAACCTTTTAAGCTGCAAGAAATGTGGCAGCAGTTGCAAGAAAAAGGCTTCTTGTCTTATAAGGTATCGCCGAAGATATTCAACGAGCACGCGGAAGATTTCAACGATCTTTCCTTAGACGACCAAAAGCGTTTCTTAATTGAGTGCCTCGACAAGAATATGCTCTATATTCCGTTTGCAGATATTGATGATACCCACTTTACGCTCACGGAAAATGACAAACTCTTAACTCGTCAGTTCTATGCCCGCAGATAAGAAACTACAAGAACGATTGGTAGAGGAGTTCGGCAAGCGTTACCTTGACCGCGTAGAGTTGCCGCAGTATTTCTATACCTCGCTGTCGCGCACGCTTCGCCCGTATCAGGACGAATGTTTCCGTTATTTCACTACCTTTATCAGCGAGCCGTTTGAAGGAAAGCCTATGCGTCCGCATTTGCTCTTCCACATGGCAACCGGTTCCGGTAAAACGTTAGTCATGGCAGGCGCAATGCTCTATCTGTACGAACAAGGTTACCGCAATTTCCTTTTCTTCGTGGATAGTACAAACATTGTGGAAAAGACGCGGGATAACTTCCTGAATCCTGCTTCGGACAAGTACCTCTTTGCCAAGAAGATAGAGATTAACGGCAAGCAAGTCGAGATAAACGAAGTGGAGAATTTCCAAGGCGCTAATCCCGATTGTATCAATTTCTGCCTTACTACCATTCAAGGCTTGCACACGATTTCAATGTGGGCGAAGCGAACGAGGAAACGACCAACTGGGAACAGACGGTTATGCGTATCTTCCAAAGCAACGAGAAGAATATGCTGTTAGAGTTCACGGCAACGGCTGACCTCACAAATCCTTTCATCGCTGAGAAATACTACGACAAAATCATCTTTGATTATCCGCTCAAACGTTTCCGTGAGGATGGGTATTCCAAAGATATAGAAGTGGTGGAAGCCGACCTTGCACCAATAGACAGAGCCTTGCAAGCGGTGGTAATGAGCCAGTACAAACGCAAACTCTTTGCAACACTGGGTCTCAACCGCAAGCCGGTAGTCATGTTCAAATCCAAGACCATTAAAGATAATAACGCTTTCTTGCAGATTTTCGTAGAGGCCATCTCGCACCTCAAGGCAGATAAGATTGCTTTCCTGCGAGGCTTGGCGTGTGATGATTTGCAAGCCGCTTTCCGCTATTTTGAAGAACACGGCATTACGGATGAGAACCTGATTTTGGAGTTACAAGAGGATTTCTGTGAGGAACGCTTGCTCTTGGTAGATGGCAATAATATCACACCTGAAAAACAGCAACACCTCAATTCTTTGGAGTCCCCGAATAATGATTACCGTGCGGTCTTTGCGGTAGATATGCTCAACGAAGGATGGGATGTGCTCAACCTGTTTGATATTGTGCGCCTGTATGATACGCGTGACGCGAAAGGCAATAAGCCCGGAAAGACTACCATGCAAGAAGCGCAACTTATCGGTCGTGGCGCACGTTATTACGCCTTTGAAGACCCGAATAAGTCCGGCAAGAATGGCGTGCGTAAGTATGACGATGATATGGATAATCCGCTGCGTGTCATAGAGAAATTGCACTATCATAGCCAGCATAATCCGCGATATATACAAGAGTTGCACTCTGCTTTAGTGGAGACAGGTATCATTGCCGAGCAATATGTGGAGGTGGACGAGAATCTAAAAGAGGAATTCAAACAATCGCGCTTGTATCAAAAAGGAATTATCTTCACAAACGAACAGCGCGAAATAAAACCGGAAGAAAAGAATGTGGACGGTCTGAGTGACGCCATCCGCAATAAACGCTATGAAGTAACTATGCCGACCGGGCAACAAAAATCCGGTGATATCTTCGGGCGTTATACCTCAGCTGAATTGACAGCACAAAGTCGCCAACAACTGAAGTTCTCGGACTTAGGCGAAAATGTAGTGCGGACGGCAATTAACCGCTTCTCGGAACTGCATTTCGACAAACTGCATCGTCTATTCCCATCGCTGACATCTATCCAGATGTTTATGAAGGATGCCCGATACTTGAGCCATATTCAGTT